>JALAGK010000086.1 GCA_022712475.1 Enterobacteriaceae bacterium | reverse complement strand
CACCACATCCACACCATCAAGACTCGTCCCGGACATCACACCGATATAGCGACCTGCTCTCATTCACGATTCCTTCATTTATCACCGTTCGCAGAGCGCTTACTCCACCACAAAGCCATGACCAATGCCACGAATCAGCAATATTTCCTAACAAAGCTGAACAAGTTTCATCCATTCGTCTGATTGCATAACTTTTATTTTTATCTTTCTTATCATCAGTTTAACAACGGTTGAGATGGCTTTCGTTACGCTTTTTCGGCCAAATGACCAGGGAATAGCATGAAACTTTATCGTTGAATGCCATATAATTTGGATATGAATGGATGCCCGTCCGGGCATTTTTTTGTGAACAGGAGATTCATAAATGATTTCACGAGTACTGGTTGTTTCCTTCGTCGGGTTAACGCTGGTGGGTTGCGCCAATACGAGTACGCTTTCCGGCGATGTATACAGCGCCTCCGAAGCCAAACAAGTGCAGAACGTCACCTACGGCACCATTGTTAGCATGCGCCCGGTACAGATTCAGGCTGGTAGCGATGAGAACGTGATTGGAGCTATCGGTGGTGCAGTGCTGGGCGGCTTCCTTGGTAACACCATTGGTGGCGGTACGGGACGCTCGCTGGCAACGGCTGCAGGCGCAGTGGCTGGTGGTGTAGCGGGTCAGCAAGTTCAGGGGTCTTTGAACAAAACGCAGGGCGTTGAGCTGGAAATCCGCAAAGACGACGGCAACACCATTATGGTGGTGCAAAAACAAGGTAATACCCGCTTCTCTGCAGGCCAGCGCGTAGCGCTTGCCAGCAATGGTCGTCAGATCACCGTTTCCCCGCGTTAATGATTGCGGCGGTGCTTAGCACCGCCGTTATCACCCCTTCCCGATTCACCTTCTCACGCTCCTGAAGCGCGGCGCACGTGTAAAACAGCTAATGCGACTCGTTACATTTACTGAGAACCTGTGAATAGTGGTCTGATGCCAAAACCCCATCACCGCTGGCAGCATGGGGTTGTTGATTAGTCCTGGGACTGGAGGTCAATGATGTTTTGCTCAAGACGAGCGATGAGGCTGATAAGCAGTTTTTCTTCTTCTTTACTGATGCCAGTAAGAATTTCCTGGCGCGTTTTATCAATGACGTCTTCCATTTTCTCAATCAGCGGCTCTGCTTTTTCTGTCAGCTTTATCCGTTTCGCACGCCTGTCACTTGCGCAGGTCTGGCGTGCAATTAACCCCTTTTCTTCCAACTGATCGAGCGTACGCACCAACGACGGCTGTTCAATACCGATGGCTTTAGCCAATTGTATCTGCGACTGCTCTGGCGGTAACTGATGAATATTATGCAGTGTTACCCAATGCGTCTGCGTTAGTTCCAGAGGCTTCAGGCGATGATCGATCAACGCACGCCAGATACGCACCAGACGCGAGAGATCCGAACCTAATGGCGATTCCAATTTCATCTCCTTATAATTAGCTTGCTAAGTTATTATAGCCACATTAGACTACGCATGCCAGCACAGAAATCCCATGAACAACCCCATAAACGCTGTCATGTTAATCGTAACGCTACGCCTTCTAAGTGTACAACCCTGCATCAGGAAACGGCAGTCATGATACTTATAGTAAAGGATTGTGCCGCATGAGCGCCCTGCTTTCACCACCGGGAATGCCGCTTCAGGACTTAATTCTTGGCGCAACCGTCTATTTCCCACCGCTATTTAAAGCTGTTTTTGTCGGTTTTTTTATCTGGGTTATCGCACACCATTTGCTGCGCGACTGGATGTATTCCGGTGAAATCTGGCACCCCACGTTGATGGATCTCTCACTCTTTGCCCTGTCGGTTTGCCTGGGGCTGGTTCTGCTGGTGGTTGGCTGACGCTATGAATATCAAAACGCTTAAGTATTTCTCCACGCTCATTGTCCTTGCTCTGGCGCTTATCGCTGGCTGGCTTATCTGGAATTATTACATGCAGTCGCCCTGGACCCGCGATGGCAAAGTGCGTGCTGAGCAGATTGGCATCACACCGCAGGTCTCCGGCACAATTGCAAAACTGCTGGTCCAGGACAACCAGTTTGTGAAGGCTGGCACAACGCTTTTTCAGATTGATGACACACCTTTTCGCATTACCGTGCTGAACGCCCAGGCGCAGCTGGCAAAAGCGCAGTCCGATCTTGCAAAGGCTGCAAATGAAGCGAGCCGCCGCCATCATCTTTCCGGCAACTATATCTCTGCTGAAGATATGGACAGCGCCGATCTGAATGTAAAAGCCATGCAGGCCACAGTAAAAGCAGCACAGGCAACGCTTGAGCAGGCAAACTGGCAGCTTGAGCAAACTACCGTACGCGCCCCGGTTGACGGCTGGATAACAAACCTTTCAACCCGTACTGGCAGCTACGCCACCAGCGGGAACCCGGTGTTTGCCCTGGTCGACAGCCACTCGTTTTATGTTGTGGGTTATTTTGAAGAAACTAAACTGCGCCACATCAAGCCTGGCGACAGCGCCACTATCACGCTTTACAGCAGTCATACCCAGCTTACGGGTAAAGTTGAAAGCATCGGGCGTGCGATTTACGACCAAAGCGTTGAGACCGACAGCGGTCTGGTAGCGGATATTAAACCCAACGTGCCTTGGGTACGGCTGGCACAGCGCGTGCCGGTACGTATTGCGCTGACTGATATCCCTGGCGATATCACGATGGTCTCCGGCACAACCTGTACCGTCTCAATCCAGCGCTGATGTATCCATGAACCTGAGCGGGCTGAACTGGCGCAGCACACCGTGGGGCAAGGCAACCAGCGGTCAGTGGCGCTATGCGCTTCGCAACAGTCTTGCCATGTGCCTTGCGCTCAGCATTGCTTATGCGATTAATCTCGATGAGCCATACTGGGCAATGACTTCTGCGGCGGTGGTAAGTTTCCCAACCGTGGGCGGGGTTATCAGTAAAAGTCTCGGGCGCATTGTCGGTAGCCTTATTGGCGCTACCGCCTCGCTGATTATTGCCGGGCATACGCTTAACGACCCGTGGCTGTTTACCTTTGCTATGGCAGCATGGCTCTCTGCCTGTACATGGATCTCCAGCCAATACCAGAATAACGTTGCCTACGCTTTTGCGCTGGCGGGCTACACCGCAGCGATTATTGCCTTCCCGATGGTCAATACACTTGAAACTACTGAGCTTTGGGAGATTGCGCAGGCTCGGGTATGCGAAGTGATTATCGGCATTTTGTGTGGTGGTTTTATGATGATGGTGCTGCCAAGTACCTCTGACGGTAACGCTTTGCTCAGTGCCCTGAAAAATATGCATGCCCGACTACTTGAACACGCCAACCTCTTATGGCAACCGCAGACAACCGACGCCATCCGTTCAGCCCATGAAAACGTCATCGGCCAGATTTTGACTATGAATCTGCTGCGTATTCAGGCCTTCTGGAGCCATTACCGGTTTCGCCAACAAAACGCGCTGCTGAACTATCTTCTCCACCAGCAACTGCGCCTGACAAGCGTTATCTCGAGCCTTCGTCGTATGCTACTTAACTGGCCACAGGCCCCGGCACACATCTGGCCGCTGCTGGAAACATTACTTCGTGAGCTGGCAAAACCGCAGGCTGATAAATACAGCATTGCACGGCTGTTACAGCGCATTGCCCCAGACAACAGCGACGATTACCGCCACCGCGCCTTCTGGCTGCGTCTGCGCTATTTCTGCTGGCTGTATCTTAACAGCAGCCGCTGGCTACGCCAGCTGGAAACCGCCTCTCCCGCCCGACCTTTAACGCCGCCTGGCGCACCGGCACTTGCACGCCATACCGATAACGCCGAGAACAGCTGGAGCGCGTTTCGTACCTTCTGCGTCATTACGTTAACCGGCGCCTGGTGTATTGCGACCTCATGGGAAGCCGGGAGCGCGGCGATGACGCTTGCCGCCATCTGCTGTGTGCTCTATTCCTCCGCGGCCTCGCCGCTAGGTTCAGTGAGCCTGCTGCTACGCACGCTCGCGCTACTGTCCCTTTTTAGCTTCGTGGTCAAATTTGGGCTGATGGTACAGATAAGCCAGCTATGGCAGTTCCTGATTTTCCTGCTGCCACTCCTGGTCACGCTGCAACTCTTTAAGCTACAGCAGAAAAAGCTCGCTGGGTTGTGGGGCCAGTTGATTGTCTTTATGGGCTCATTTATTGCTGTCACCAATCCGCCTGAGTACGACTTCTCGGCCTTTCTGAACGACAACCTGGCCAAGGTTGTTGGCGTATCGCTATGCTGGGTCGCGTTTTCACTACTGCGCCCCAGTTCAGATCAGCGCAAAAGTAAACGTCATATTCGAGCCCTGCGCCGCGGCTTTATCGACCAACTCAGCCAGCGGCCACAGCGCGCTGAAGGTGAATTTGAATCACTGGTGTATCACCACATCAGCCAGCTCAGCAGTAGCAAAGACGAACGCTCGCGCCGCTGGCTGCTGCGCTGGGGCGTGGTGCTGATTAACTGTTCTCATGTGGTGTGGCAACTCAGAGACTGGCAGGCTCGTTCCGATCCCCTCTCCAGAGTGCGTGATGTCTGCATCGCCACGTTGCGCGATGTTATGAGTGAGCGCGGTGTACGCCCGCGACCACTTGCCGAGTCGCTGGCAGAACTGTTGAAAATGTGTGATGCGCTGTCACGCCACCCGAGTCCGGCGGCGCGTGAACTGGCGGGCATCATCTGGCGACTGCACTGCTCGCTGCAACAACTGGAGCAGGCCATCCCGGCAAATGATGCACCGCCCGGAAAAGCGTTTAGCGAATAACACCGCAGGCGAAGCGTTCTCCCCCGCCGCCAAGCGGTTTTGGATGATCGGCCATATTATCGCCACCGGCGTGGACCATAATGGCCAGTCCTTTGATTTCCTCGATTTTCTTGATGCGCGGCGCTGTCACGGACTGGGTTGCTTTGCCATCGGCATCAACCGTCAGCGCAGGCAGGTCACCGAGGTGGCCGTTGCCTTCGGGACCAAGGTGCTTACCGGTATTCTGTGGGTCAAAAT
>JALAGK010000085.1 GCA_022712475.1 Enterobacteriaceae bacterium | reverse complement strand
CTGGGTGTCTGTATATTTATTGCTATATTTTTCTCTCCAACACCGCTCATGGCAGTAGAGTTTAATATGGATGTTCTCGATGCAGAAGACCGCGAGAATATCGATTTATCACATTTTTCCCGCGCTGGTTATATTATGCCGGGAACCTATACATTGAATATGCGACTCAATGAGCATGCCATTTCTGACCAGGACATTGCTTTTGTTGAAAAAGTACGTAACAGCGAAACAACCGTAGAAGCCTGTTTGACCACCAAACAAGTCGAAATGCTTGGGTTACGTGAAGACGCGTTAAAAAGGATCGTCTGGGAGCATGATGGCCACTGTGCCGATTTCAGCGCGCTTGAGGGCGTCATTATGCGCGGAAATCTGGCGAATTCGTCTTTGTATCTTTCAGTTCCACAGGCGTGGCTGGAGTACCAGGATGCCTCCTGGCTTCCTGTATCGCGCTGGGAAGAGGGTGTGGCGGGCGCCATGCTTGACTACAACCTGAACACTAACAACACCTGGAATAGCCAGGGTGGCCAGAGTCAGAGTGCCAGCATCAGTGGCGCCACCGGCGTCAACCTGGGCCCCTGGCGCCTGCGTGGTGACTATCAGGGCAGTTATCACCACACAACTGGACGTGCCAGCAGCAGTGTAAAACATTTCGACTGGAGCCGCATTTACGCTTTTCGCGCTCTGCCTGGCATCATGTCAAAACTAACACTGGGTGAAGACTATCTTACGTCAGATCTTTTCGATTCCTGGCGCTATACCGGTGTGTCACTGGTCAGTGACGAAAGCCAGTTACCGCCCAAATTACGCGGCTATGCACCCGAGGTAACCGGTATCGCACGTACTAATGCCAAAGTTACAGTCAGCCAGCAAGGGCGCGTAATTTATGAAAGCACCGTCGCGGCGGGCCCCTTTCGCATTCAGGAGCTCAACAGTGCCGTAAGTGGACGACTGGATGTAACGGTAGAAGAGCAAGACGGTTCGGTGCAAACGTTCTTTGTTGACACCGCGCAGGTACCGTACCTGACACGCCCCGGCCAGGTACGTTACAAACTGGCCTCAGGGCGCCCGCGGGACTATAACCACCGTACTCAGGGTCCTTATTTTGCAACAGGAGAACTCTCCTGGGGCCTCTCCAACGCCTGGTCACTGTATGGCGGTGCTATTTTTTCGCAGGACTATAACAGCATAGCGCTGGGCGCTGGACGTGATATGAATGCCTTCGGCACCGTGTCTGCAGATGTTACACATGCCACGGCGAGTTTTTTGGGAGAAAAAGATAGACAGGGGCGCTCGTGGCGGTTGAGCTACTCCAAGCGTTTTACCGAGATCAGTAGTGAAGTCACCTTTGCGGGTTACCGCTTCTCAGAACGCAACTATCTCTCAATGGGTGAGTATCTGGCTATGCGCTACCAGGGCGGTGTTATAGGTAATAGCAAAGAACTCTATACCATTCAGGCCAGCAAAAGCTTCGAAGATCTGGGCCTGTCAGCAAATATCAACTGGTCTCACCAAACTTACTGGAACCGTCCTGCCAATAACCAATATAGCATTTCACTGAATAAGTATTTCTCGCTCGGCGACTGGCGGCATCTATCGGTCTCGCTTAACGCTGCACGCAGTGAGGTTAACGGGCGTAAAGATGACAGCGCTTACCTTTCGCTTAGTATGCCACTGGGTGCAGGTAGCGCAGGTTACAACGCCAGCATCAGTAACAGCCGCTATTCACAGAATGCCAGCTGGAGCCAGAGTCTGGATAACAATGACTACTATCGCATCAACGCTGGTCACAGCGTTGGCGGTGGGGATGTTTCCCGCAGTCAGGCAAGCGGCTACTACTCACATACAGGTAGCGTTGCCGATATCACGACAAACTTCAACTGGGCACAAAGCCAGCACACCTCTTTTGGCCTATCCGCCAGTGGCGGCATGACCGTCACCGCTGAAGGCGCAGCGCTTCATTCCGGCGGTGTCCAGGGCGGTACACGTCTGATGGTGAGCACTGATGGTGTTAGTGGCGTTCCCATTGGCTACCACGGTTATACCAATGCTTTTGGTATTGCCGTGTTGCCTGGTATGCCTAACTACTTCCGTACCCGTGCAGAGATTGATGTTAACCGCCTGCCTGATGACGTGGAAGCCGAGGGTTCACCTATCGCCGAGCTGGCACTGACCGAAGGAGCGATTGGATTTCGGCGTTTTGAAATACTCAAAGGCGCGAAAATCGTGGCCTTCTTCCGTCAACAAAATGGCCAGCACCCACCGTTTGGCGCCACGGTACACAACGCAAAATCACGCGAACTGGGCATGATCAGCGATGGTGGCCTGGCCTGGCTTGCCGGGGTAAATCCAAATGAACGTTTAACCGTACACTGGGGCGGTTCCGCTCAGTGTGAAGTCATTATGCCTGCGGTTTTCACTGCACAGCAGTTATTGCTGCCCTGCGGTTCCTTACCGACGGCTAAGTAAAGTAAGTGGTGAAGTGATGAAAAAACAATATGCAGCATTAACGGTACTACTGGGAAGCCTGCTGGCTGGGCTATCCAATGAAGCCACCGCCGCCATTGCCCTGGACAGGACAAGGGCTATTTTCCCCGGTTCGGAAAAGAATATTTCCCTGACTATCACCAACGACAGCACCTCGATGCCATACCTGGCTCAGGGATGGATTGAAGATGAGCAAGGCGAAAAAATCCGCGGGCCTCTGGTGGTTGTCCCTCCTATGCAGCGCCTTGAGCCGAAAGATCAAAGCATGATGCGTATTAAGGCGCTGGCGGATGTGGCATCTCTGCCCCAGGACCGGGAAAGCCTTTTTTACTTTAACGTGCGTGAGGTGCCCCCCAAAAGCGAGCGCCCTAACGTCATGCAACTGGCTTTGCATACCAAAATTAAACTGTTCTACCGCCCAAAGGCGATTATCCCGCAAAAGTACAGCCGTTGGGACGACCAGTTGGTGCTGCACAAGGTCAGCGGCGGCTATAGGGTTGAGAATCCAACACCCTATTACATGACGGTAATTGCTATTACATCAGCACCCAAAATGGCCGTCCCTCAGGGATTTGAGACCGTGATGGTGCCCCCTAAATCCAGCGCTGTGGTAAAGAGCACACAGTTCACCACACCACATGTGACGACCATTAATGACTTTGGCGGTAAGCCCACACTGGCGTTTCACTGCAACGGTGATGTGTGCCGCGCCGCTAAAACACCTGAATCGTAATGGGCTTAATACTGCCTCCAGGAGAACAGCATGAAACAACCGTTTAGTCGTACCACTGTGCTGCTGTGGCTACTGACAGTCGGCATGGTTTCTGTGGCCGGGGCCGCAAACTGGAATGTTGATGGTCTTAACGGTGGAATTCGCACAACCGGTACGCTGGTTGCTTCCCCTTGTGTGCTACTGCCTGAGTCGGCAGAGCAGGAGCTTAATTTAGGTAGCACCGTGTCATGGGCGCTGGAACACCCCGCAAGCGTAACACCGCCCGTGCAAGTGTACATCAAGCTTGATGGCTGCCCGGGTGAAACCCTGTTTATACGCAACAATCCGCTAATGCGAGGAGCAACCGCGTTAACCGGGCAATCTGCCGTAAAAATGACGTTATACGGTGAGTCTGAACCCACTGACGCTCGTTTCTTTCGCCTGCACGGTGGCGTTAAAGGTGTGGCACTTCGTCTTAACGATGCACAGGGTGACATTCTACGACCAGGTATACAAAGCCGCGCGCAGATCCTCACGCCAGGGCGCAACGACCTGGTGCTCCAGGCACAACTGTGGCGCACACAGACCCCCACGCTGGTTGTCGGGGAATGGCTTAGCGTAGTGAATATCGCTCTGGAGTACGAATAATGAATCAACCCGTTATATGTACAGTGAGCCGGATGTGGGCTGCGCTGATACTGTTCGCGCTTACCGGTACGCCGTGCGCTTATGCCGATACTGAGGTCAACTTCAGCGGAATACTGGTCGCCGATCCCTGCGAGCTGCATGTGGACTCTGAGGAGCAAATTGTCGATTTTCGTAACGTGCCGTCAAAGACATTCATTAAATATCCCCGTAGCGAGCGGGAGCGTTTCGCTATCCATCTGACCGAGTGTGATTTATCACTGGGAGAGACGGTAACGATAACGTTTATGGGCACAGAAGACGCCATGCAGCCCGGGCTTTTTGCTGTAACCGGGACGGCAAAAGGCATCGCGATTGCCGTGGAAGACACGAACGGCACGCCGGTTTTGCCCAATGTACCCATGCGTGCGTCGGTGCTGACGGCCGGTAATACGTTTCTCAATTTCGAGGCTTTTATCTCAGCCCCTGTTCACAGTCGGGTACGGGAAGGGGACTTCGAAAGTGTGACAACGTTTCGCCTGGAGTATGACTAAAGGTAAGGTGTTATGAAAAAAACGAATATTTATGCCGTGGCTTGTGCGTTTCTGGTCAGTTCTCTATTTCCTGCTCAGGCGGCGTTAACGGTCAACCGCTCACGGGTGATTATGAATGAAGGTGATAACAGCGTCAGTATGGCTGTCACCAACCGCAATCATCAGGAACCGTATCTGGCTCAGGTGTGGATTGAAGATGAAGCTGAAAAGAAATTAACCAGCCCTTTGATGGTGCTCCCGCCTGTGCAGCGCATTGAGCCAGACTCAAAAAGCGTAGTGCGTATCCAGGCACTGGCAGAACTGAGCCAGTTGCCAAAGGACAGAGAAAGCGTGTTCTGGTTTAACCTGCGCGAGATACCGCCTCGTAGTGACAAACCCAATGTCCTGACGCTGGCGCTACAAACACGACTGAAGATTTTCTGGCGTCCTGTGTCCATCAAGCTGGATGACAAAGCTGACACCGTACCAGGGCTGGAAAACGTTACGCTTGAGAAAAACGGCGATCGCTACACGCTAAAAAACTCAACGCCCTATCACCTGACGTTTGTTGAAGGTCGTACTGCGCTTAATGCAAAAGCAGTAGAAGGATTTGAGCCAGTGATGGTGGCCCCAAAAAGTGAGACTCTCCTGAGCCTCGCTGCACAAGCCCTGGGCAACACACCGGCGCTGACATTTGTTAACGACTACGGCAGCCTGCGTCTGTTGCCTTTTCACTGCACAGGTGCTGTCTGCAAAGCGCAGCCTGTCGTCACGCCATGATTACGGACAGGAGGGATAACGTGAACAAATGGAAAATAATGCCTTTCGCTGCCCTGCTCTGTCTGAGCGCGGCGAGCAGCCAGGCGGCAGACGGTGGCCTCACGACGTTGACTATCAGTGGCAATATTGTTGAACCAGACTGTGTCATCAACGATAACCAGCAGATAGTTGTTAATTTTGGCGAAGTGTTAACCACCCGGATTGATGGTTCAAATTATGAAACGCCCGTTAACTATACGCTGAGTTGTAAAAACCTTATCCGCAATACGCTGAAAATCAATTTAAAAGGGACTGCGGCCTCCTTTGGAGACGGTAAGTTGTTTATGACTGATGTTACCGGGCTGGGTATCAGGGTGCAAAACGCCGCCAGGGCGGTGATAACACCTAATACCGGAATAGTGAACTTTACCTATGCCGATAACAACCCGCCTGCGCTGTATGCCGTACCGGTGGCACAGACCAACGCAACGCTGCCAAACGGGGCGTTTAACGGCTCGGCAACCATGGTTTTCAGTTATCAATAAAGGTGATCAGATGCGTCAGTTACTAACCGTCGTTTTGTTGAGCGTCCTGAGTGCCGGACTCAAACCCGCTTTCGCGGCTAACCAGGCAGAAATACTTTTCAAAGGAACGCTGGTCACGCCACCTCCCTGCTCTATTGATAACAACCAGATTATCCACGTTCCATTTGGCGATCGCCTGTCAATCAAGAAAGTGAGTGACGGCATTTATCGTAAAGACGTGCCTTACAACCTCGTGTGTGAGAACACAGCCGGGCGAGACTGGAAGCTGATGCTGAGTGTACGCGGAACACTGGCAACCTTTGATACGACAGACAAGGCAACCGTTGCTACCTCGTCTGGCAATCCCGGTAATCTCGGCGTGAAAATATTACGTAACGGGCAGGCATTTCCCTTTGATTCACCGATAGAAGTCAGCCTGTCTGCCATGCCAAGAATCGAGGCAGTGCTGGTACAGCGGCCAAATATTGAACTGGTCGAAGGGCCGTTTGAGGCAACGGTAACCCTGAGAGCAGAATATCTATAATGGACACGAGACTTATGGAAAAGCGCAAATTATACCGAATGATGTTAGCGGGTAGCGCCGCCCTGATTGCATCAATATTACACAGTACTCCGGCAGCAGCGGGGACTTGCAATAGCTCAGGCAATGGAGGATGTCCCGTCGTTAGCAAAGTGACACATCAGTCAGGCAATAACTACAGTGCGACCTGGGTCAATGATGGTTCAGCACAAACCTGGCAATCCGCTGCCGGGGCGTCGAATATGATATGGGGACTTTATTTAATCACTAACTACCAGTACAGCGGTCATTATATTTCTGGGGGTACCTATACCCCATTGATGACTGTTACGCGCCACGACCCTCCGAGGACCGATGGCTATGGCGATGCATGTAACTCTACGGTGGTGATCGATCCAAGCGGTGTTTATTGCGATCATGAGCAATTCGCCAATCGGTTTATAGTCAAATATGGATATTCCGGTATCCAGAGTGTGGTGATTCCGTCTGGAGCCACCAATTCGTGTATTGTATTTGGCGTCCCTCATTCAAGCGGAAACGCATTTTACACAGTCTGGACAGGGAGTGCGTCAGTACCGGTTTGTGGGCCTGGCGGTATTAGCGTTGTTGAACCCGAACCGGACCCGGAATGG
>JALAGK010000084.1 GCA_022712475.1 Enterobacteriaceae bacterium | reverse complement strand
TCCTCTGCATGCTGAGGCAATGTTTATTCTTAGTAACCTATATGAACGAGACTCACGATATATTCCTCTGGCTCTGGCTCTGCAGTATTAATAACCCTGATAAAACCAGGAACAAGAAATGTGTGACAAATAATGCCTTTTGTTATTAATACGCAGGCTCACTCATGGGCTATCAGAGCAACTATGTTAATTATTTGTATAAATCAACAGGTTAACAATCATTCAAAAAATTCGAATGAGGCAGTCAATTCTCTTCGATTTTATCTTCTAATAACACGCGCAATAATAATCACATCAACGGAGCACATCCGTTTCAACAGAACATAATGCGAGATAAAACCATGAAAACCACAAAACTGACTATTGCCACACTGATCCTGTCTACTCTTTCCTTTGGCGCTTTCGCCGCTCAGGAAGTCAGCAGCACCAGCGCGCCTCAGGGTGAAAAAATTGGCGTTATTTCTGCCTCTGGTGCATATACCCTGAGTGAACTGGAAAGCGAACTGGCTGCTAAAGCCGATGCCGCTGGTGCGAGCTCATTCAAAATTACCTCTGCATCTGGTTATAACCTGATGCACGGCACTGCTGAAATCTACAAATAAGCCTGCCACTGACACTACCCTAATTCCTTGTATTACCCTGATATTACCCTGTTTGCCCGCGTGCCACTCGCGGGCTTTTTTTATTTTCAGGCCGGGAAAACCTCATCAACTCGTGCCAGTGCGCCAGGTATATCAACGCTCTCGCCACTCGCCACCAGACAACAGGCCAGCTGAATTCTGAGCGACTGCGGCAGAGGCTCCACACCGGCTGCGCAACGTTCAGTCCAGCGTGCTGTAACCTCAGCCTCTTTTTCAAACGGCAAAATCACATTGCCCGCATCGCTCTCGGGCTGGCGCTCGTACAGCACGCGCGTACCCTGCTCGTCAATCAGGCTGATTTGCGGGCAGCGCTGCGGATTAGCGTATACTTCACCTTCAGTGCCGTGCATCAGTAGCGCCCGCCCCTGTGCCAGTGCAAAGAACTGCGCGACCTTCGTAACATATTCCGGGTGCGAGACACTCGCCAGTCGCAATGCCTCTGCAGGGGCAAAAGGCGTTGCCAGCTTGGCCAGTGAATGAGCACTGCTACGCACGCCCATGCGCCAGCGCAGCGCCAGCAGTTTTTCCATGGGTGGACACAATGTACCTATGGGCAGGAATAATGGATGGTGGGACTCCAGCTTCGCCTGCGCCTGTCCGGCGCTACGGGCCGCTTCAATACCCAACAACTCGAAAATAGTTTCGGAAATAACGCGAGTAGGATCTTCGCTAATGCCGTGCACCACTACAGGAAACCCGAGTCGGCTGAGCAAAATCGCCAGCAATGGGGTTAAATTTGCCTGCTTGCGCGCGCCGTTGTAGGTGGGAATCACCACTGGCATGGGCCGCCCCGCAGGCGGTGTCAGTCTGATGGTTTGCTGCTGCATCGCATCATAAAACCCACGCAACTCGCCTTCACCTTCGCCTTTAATACGCAGCGCCATTAGCACTGCCCCCAGCTCCAGGTCCGGTACCTCACCATTAAGCATGTGCTTATACAGCTCGTGCGCCGTGTCCCTGTCCAGATCGCGTGCGTGATTTTTGCCACGACCTATCTCTTTAATAATCTTGCGATAATCCATGTGTCTACCTCCACATTAAGGTTAGCACGCCAGCCTGTCTGAGGCGGCAAGTAGCACTTTTTATTTTGCGGCTTTTGCACGCCCTGCCCCACGGCGCTTCGTACTGGCCGTTTTTCTGCCGGGCTGCGATGTCATCTCTGGCACATCGGGCTGGAGCAGTGGAAACACCGGCAACGCATCCAACAGTCGCTTACCGTATTGCTTTGTGAGAAGCCGCCTGTCGTAAATAACAATATCTCCACGGCAGCCATGGCTTCGAATCAATCGCCCTACCTGCTGGATCAGATTAAAAGACGCACTCGGCAGGCTTTGTACCTCAAACGGATAGCGATTCTGGCTACGTAACCACTCTCCTTCGGTAATCACTACCGGACTGTCCACTGGCGGAAAGGCAATTTTATGAATATGCACTTGCGTCAGTAGCTCGCCTTTGAGGTCAAGTCCCTCAGCAAAAGACTGAAGGCCTACCAGCACGCTGGTTTGCCCTTTCTCCACACGCTCACGGTGCAACGCAACCAACCGGGAACGAGGCTTATCGCCCTGCACTAATAGCTGCAAGCGCAGGTCAGGCACGCAATCCAGAAAGCGCTGCATGGCACGTGCGCTGGCAAAAAGCACCAGCATGCCCCGATGCTCGCCTTTTTCCAGCTGGCTTCGAAAGAACGCGGCCATTTCAGCGACATGCTGTTCTTCATGCTCAATCAGTGGTTCATAACGCATCCGAGGAATCAGCAACTGCCCTTGTTCCACATGGTTAAACGGCGAGTCAAGCGTGACAAAGCGATCCCCTGCTTTTTCCTTCAGGCCGCTCAGTTCCTGCAACCGGGTAAAACTGTTCAACGAGCGCAAGGTTGCCGACGTCACAACCGTATGCGGCACACTACGCCATAGTAGTTTTTCCAGTTGATCACTCACGCGTATACCGGCGCAGTACATAAACAGATGCGCCTGCCCCTCACGCAGCGTTCGGGTCACCCATTTACACACAGGTGCACCGGAGGTTTGGGACATTGCCGCCAGCTTCCACAGTTTGCTCTGGGTTTCAAAATGGCCCAGCGCGCGGTTCATCTGCAAAATCAGCCGATGCAGTCGCACAATATCGTGCTGCCCGGTTTTTTCGCTGAGATCGTTTAAGAAAGCTTCCGACAGCCCACGCAGCGCATCCATCAGTTTTGCCAGCCGCTGTACCATCTGCGTCAGTTCATCCGGTAGTACGCCCATTTCAAAGCGGTGCTCGGCTTCCCCCTCGCCCGGCAGCAGCAAATTTATTATTCGTGCCACCGAGGCCAATAGCTCAGCGGCTTCTTCACAGTGGTTGCTCAAACGCTCCGGCGTCGCCAGCGGCGGCACAGTTTTCGGGCGGCATTGCTCAAGACAGGTGGCAATCAATTTCATGAACAGATCAAGCTGCAACCGTCCCCAGC
>JALAGK010000083.1 GCA_022712475.1 Enterobacteriaceae bacterium | reverse complement strand
TTTTATTGTGTTTTTATTCGAAAAGTACACGTATTTCTCACTGCGCATAATGTGATCTGACTCACTGTCTAAAAGCGGGGATAATATGAGGGAATTCTGATGTTGCGGTGTTATATGGTTTTTTATGCTGCTTTGTGACGTAAGCTTGCAGTATGGTTCTTTTTTTCAACGACGCAGAAATTCTTTATTTAGCCAGGTAGAATATAAGTAAAAGTAATTACAGGCGGTGTGACTGAATTTGCATTTATAATGAATGGATATGCATGATGTTTGCGGGGCGGGCAATTGATCCAGGTCATCGCCGCAAAAGTACGGAAGTGGCAGGCTGGGCCACTTTTGGTAGGCCGGTCTAACAGATTATGCAGTTACAAAAATTAGTCAATATGTTTGGCGGCGATCTTGGTCGTCGCTACGGCGAAAAAGTCCATAAACTGACGCTGCACGGCGGCTTTAGCTGCCCAAATCGTGACGGCACTATCGGGCGCGGTGGTTGCACCTTCTGCAATGTGGCGTCGTTCGCGGATGAGGCCGAGCAGCACCGCTCTATCCGTGAGCAACTGGCGCGCCAGGCCGGGCGTATCAACCGTGCCAGCCGTTACCTTGCCTATTTCCAGGCTTATACCAGCACATTTGCAGAAGTACAGGTGCTGCGCAGTATGTACAAAGAGGCGGTGAGCCAGGCCAGCGTTGTCGGGCTGTGTATTGGCACACGCCCGGACTGTGTGCCAGACAGTGTGCTTGATTTACTCAGCGAGTACCAGGAGCAGGGCTATGAAGTCTGGCTTGAGTTGGGATTACAAAGTGCGCACGATAACACCCTGCACCGTATCAACCGTGGTCATGACTTTGCCTGTTACCAGCAAACGACACGCCGGGCGCGAGCTCGCGGCCTGAAAGTGTGCAGTCACCTTATTGTAGGTTTGCCCGGCGAAGATAAGGCCGCTTGCATGGAAACGCTGAGTAAAGTTGTTGAAACTGGTGTTGAAGGCATCAAGCTGCATCCGCTGCACATTGTCACTGGCAGCACTATGGCGAAGGCCTGGCAGGCCGGTCGGCTTGCGGCTATTACGCTTGAGGAATATACGGCGATTGCCGGTGACATGATTCGCCATACGCCACCGGAGGTGGTTTATCATCGTATTTCTGCCAGTGCGCGTCGCCCAACGCTGCTGGCACCGCCGTGGTGCGAAAACCGCTGGATCGGTATGGTTGAACTAGACCGCTGGCTGCAACAGCACGGTGCGCAGGGTTCAGCACTGGGGCGTACCTGGCAGCTTCCTGAATAACGGCTCACTTTCCTGTATACGGGCATAAGCATTTTTTAAGACACCCATCGCAGCGTTTTCTTGCCCCATGCCGCACGTTCTTGCTCCACGCCTGCAACTCATCTTATTTTGAGTATATGATTGAGGGCTAAGGATCTGGTCGGCAACGCCATTTTCACGGCCATTCTGAGTCAGGTCCAGGCGTAATTTTGTCGCACCGTAAATACCGATAATGGTCAACTGCTGTTTGTGGGCCGGTTGGTTCGTTCAGAATGGCTGCTATCCTCACCTGCGGTTCAGGTTTATCACGCTGCAAAGGAATCTCAATGAAGCAAATTCGGAAACTGGCTCAGTATTATGTCGACTTAATGATGAAGCTGGGTCTTGTCCGCTTCTCGCTGCTACTGGCGCTGGCGCTGGTGGTGCTGGCGATGGTCGTGCAGATGGCAGTGACCATGCTGCTAAGAGGCCAGGTCGACAGCATCGACGTTATCCGTTCTATCTTTTTTGGCCTGTTGATTACGCCCTGGGCGGTTTATTTCCTTTCGGTGGTGGTTGAACAGCTTGAGGAGTCGCGCCAGCGGCTATCACGGTTAGTGGAAAAGCTTGAAGAGATGCGCGAGCGTGACTTAACGCTCAACGTGCAGTTAAAAGACAATATCGCACAGCTTAATCAGGAAATTGCCGATCGTGAAAAAGCAGAAGCAGAGCGCCATGCCACGCTTGAACAGCTAAAAGTTGAGATGAAGGAGCGTGAGGAAACCCAGATTTTGCTCGAGCAGCAGTCCTCATTTCTGCGCTCTTTCCTTGATGCATCACCAGACCTGGTGTTTTACCGCAACGAAGATAAAGAATTTTCCGGCTGTAACCGTGCTATGGAGCTGCTCACCGGTAAAAGTGAGAAGCAGCTTATTGGTCTGAAGCCGCTTGATGTCTATGGCCCAGAAATTGCGCAGAAGGTCGTTGAAACAGATGAAAAGGTGTTTCGCCACAATGTTTCGCTGGCTTACGAACAGTGGCTGGATTACCCGGATGGCCGTAAGGCCTGCTTTGAAATCCGCAAAGTGCCGTATTACGACCGTGTGGGCAAGCGCCACGGCCTGATGGGCTTTGGGCGCGATATTACCGAGCGCAAGCGCTACCAGGACGCGCTGGAACGCGCCAGCCGCGACAAAACGACCTTTATCTCGACAATTAGCCATGAGCTGCGCACCCCGCTCAATGGGATTGTCGGACTGAGCCGAATTTTGCTGGATACGGAGTTGACGCAGGAGCAGGAAAAATACCTGAAAACTATCCATGTATCGGCGGTCACTTTGGGTAATATCTTCAACGATATTATCGATATGGATAAAATCGAACGCCGTCGAGTGCAGCTTGACAACCAGCCGCTGGACTTCACCAGCTTCCTCGCCGATCTCGAAAACCTCTCAGGCTTACAAGCGCAGCAAAAAGGGCTGCGTTTTATGCTGGAGCCTGCATTACCGTTGCCGCATAAGGTCATTACCGACGGGACACGCCTGCGTCAAATCCTGTGGAATCTCATCAGCAACGCGGTGAAATTTACCCAAAGTGGCCAGGTGGTGGTGAGAGTACGTTACGAACACAACAACATGCTGTGTTTTGATGTTGAAGACTCAGGCATTGGCATTCCGGGCGAAGAGCTGGATAAGATTTTTGCCATGTATTATCAGGTAACGGATAACCGTGGTGGCAAACCGGCGACCGGTACCGGTATTGGTCTCGCGGTCTCGCGTCGGCTGGCAAAAAACATGGGCGGTGACATCACCGTTGTCAGCAAGCCCGGTAAAGGCTCGACCTTCACGCTGACGGTGCATGCACCACGTGTTGCAGAGGAAGTGGAAGATGCGCTCGAAGACGACGATTTACCGTTGCCAGCGCTGCACGTGTTATTGGTTGAAGATATCGAACTTAACGTGATTGTTGCGCGTTCGGTGCTGGAAAAACTGGGCAATAGCGTGGAAGTGGCCATGACGGGTCAGCAAGCGCTGGAAATGTTTACGCCAGGCGAGTTTGACCTGGCGCTGCTGGATATTCAACTGCCGGATATGACCGGGCTCGATATTGCCCGCGAGCTGCATAATCGTTTCGACAAAGAGTCGCTGCCGCCGCTGGTGGCGTTGACAGCCAACGTGCTTAAAGACAAAAAAGAGTATCTGGATGCCGGTATGGATGACGTACTGAGCAAGCCGCTGGCCGTACCCGCACTGACGGCGATGATTAAAAAGTTCTGGGGAGCCAGTGTGAGTGCCCAAACTGGTGGTGATGAATCACCCGTGCATCACCATGCCGGCAAGCATGAAGCGCTGCTTGATGTCGATATGCTGGAGCAGTATATGGAACTGGTTGGGCCAAAGCTGATTGTCGATGGTCTGGCGATGTTTGAGAAAATGATGCCGGGTTATTTGAGCGTGCTGGAGTCCAACCTGACAGCGCGTGACAGTAAAGGCATTGTTGAAGAAGGTCATAAAATTAAAGGCGCTGCAGGCTCGGTTGGCTTAAGGCACTTGCAACAGGTTGCACAGCAGATTCAGTCTCCGGAGCTTCCGGCCTGGTGGGACAACGTAGGGGACTGGATTGAAGAGCTTAAACAGGAATGGAAACACGATGTGGATGTGCTGAAAGCGTGGGTGGACAGCGCACCAAAAAAATGACCCCGGCTGAGCCGGGGTGCGCGAATTCTGCGCCAACACCAGGGAAATCACTGCACCACCTGTTCATGTT
>JALAGK010000082.1 GCA_022712475.1 Enterobacteriaceae bacterium | reverse complement strand
CTGCCGTCGGCAAATTCCATGCGGTAACGATGCACTTCACCTGCCACAATGGCGCGTGTTTCTTTGCCGGTATGCACCTGTACATCCAGCGCTTCAATCTTACGCCTGAGCATCTGCGCGCCGCCTTCATCAAGCTGAACGCCCATCAGCCGTGGCGCAAACTCCACCACATGGGTTTGCAGCCCCAGTTGTTTGAGTGCATTGGCAGCTTCCAGCCCCAGCAACCCACCGCCGACCACCACGCCGGTTTTGCCGCTGGCCGCACAGGCTTTAATGGCCGCTAAGTCATCAAGCGTGCGATACACCAGGCAACCTGGCGCATCATTACCCGGGATGGGTGGTACAAACGGACTGGAGCCGGTGGCCAGTACCAGCACATCGTACGCGGTTTGCCGTCCGTACTGGTCAATAACAACGCGCTGCGTGGCATCAACCTGTTCAATGCTATGTCCCAGACGCAGTTCAATGCCGGTGGATTCAAAGAAACCGTCTTCCACCAGCGAAAGGGATTGCGCACTGCGCCCACAGAAGTATTCAGACAAATGTACCCGGTCATAGGCCGGGAAGTTCTCTTCTGCAAACACAATCACCTGATAGTGCAGATGCAGTTCACGCTCGACCAGCTGCTGCAAAAAATGATGACCAACCATGCCGTAGCCGGCCATTACCAATACAGGTTTCGACATTGCATGACTCCTCGTTACCTCAACGGGTAACGGTTCTGATTGAGGGGATGTCTGCGGCGCATCGCCAGGACTAAAAAGGCTCAGTGGGTTCTGCGCGCCAGCACAATGACCAAGCCGTGAGAGATACGCTGGCCCGTCGCTGATATCGCCCCACAGCAGCACGCCCTGAAGCTGGTTATTACGCAGCAACAGGCGGCGGTAATGGTTATCAAACGGATCAAAGGTGCTGTGAATTTGCATGTCACCGTCGGTTTGCAGCTCACCTGCGCAAAATAAATCGATCCCGGTGACTTTAAGGCGTAACGGCACATTGGGGATTTCAAGCGGTGCGATATCTTTCATGCCTGCGAGTCGTGCCGCCAGTCTCTCAGCCTGCTGCCAGCACGGCGCCACCAGACCGAAAGTGCGTTCCCCCATCTGGCAACATTCACCGATAGCCGAAATATGCGGGTCAGACGTTTGCAGCAGGTCGTTCACCAGGATAGCGCGCTCGTACATAAGCCCGCTGTTCTGTGCCAGACTGATGTTCGGGCGCACGCCCACCGCAACCACCACGCGCTCAGCGTCGAGTTCACGGTCATCGCACAATTTCACGGTGCGGATGCTGCCTGTGGTGCCTGCAATGAATGAAGTGGCTTCAGATTGTAAAACCACGTTGATGCCGCGCTGTATCAAGCGCTCGCACAATAGCGCACCTGCTATGGCATCGAGATGTTGTTCCATTAAATGTGCACCGCGGTGCAGCAGGCTGACCTGCATGCCGCGCTGTGCCAGCGCGGCAGCCGCTTCCACACCCAGCACGCCGCCGCCCAGTACAACCACCGGCTGGCCGGGGTAAGCACCAGTAAGCAGCGCTTGCACATCCTGCCAGCTGCGAAACCCCTGCACACCCGGCAAATCACAGCCTGGCAACGGAGGAATAAAGGGCCGCGAGCCGGTAGCAATAACCAGGTGGTGGTAAGACAACGTCTGTCCACCTGCTGTCACCGTACGGGCCTGCCGGTCAATCGCCGTTACCACACTGCCCGCCATAAAGGTCACGTTGCGCTGCGCATACCATGGCGCGTCGTGCGTCACTGTCTGCGCAAACGCTTTTTCGCCACTCAGAACCGGTGTGAGCAGAATGCGGTTATATGCGCTGTACGGTTCTTCGCCAATGAGCAGAATGCGATAACGCTCAGGCGCCAGCGCGCATAGCTGTTCAACCAGCCGCGCGCCCGCCATGCCGTTACCAATAACAATCAGCGTCGGTTTAGCCATAGCCCCCCTCTCCCCCGCTGAATCAGGCTACGGCCTGATGTTTTTCATAGAGGAAATGGAGCACCTGCTGGCGGTAATGGTGAAAACGCGGCTCATCTGCCAACGCCAGGCGGTTACGCGGACGTTCGAGTTCAACGTGCAACACCTCACCGATTTTCGCCGCGGGGCCATTGGTCATCATCATCACGCGGTCAGACAGCAGCACTGCCTCATCAACATCATGGGTTATCAGTAAAATGGTGGTCCGCAGGCGAGCCTGGATATCCATTACTGCGTCCTGCAAATGTGCGCGCGTTAACGCATCCAGTGCACCAAAGGGTTCATCCATGAGCAGCACTTTGGGCTTCATTGCCAGCGCCCTGGCAATGCCGACCCGCTGCTTCATGCCGCCGGAAATCGCAGCGGGACGTTTGTCAGCAGCGTGCGCCATATGCACCAGTTCAAGGTTGTGCAAAACCCAGTCATGCATTTCGCTTTTGTTCATCTGGTCTTTAAAAACCTGCTGTACCGCCAGTGCGACATTCTCAAACGCGGTCATCCACGGCAGCAGCGAATGGTTCTGGAACACCACGCCGCGCTCCGGTCCCGGCCCGGTAATCTCCTGGTTATCACACAGCAACACACCTTCTGTGGGGCGGCTCAGTCCGGCAATCAAATTGAGCAAAGTGGACTTCCCGCAACCGGAGTGGCCAATCAGGCTGACCGTTTCGCCCTGAGTGATGTCAAAACTAACGTTATCAAGCGCCAGAAACGTGGTTTTAGCGGCCGGGAAACGCTGGCTGACATTCTGCACGCTGATAATGGCTTTATCTTTTTTCATGGTGGGCTCCTAACGGTTGTCGTAACGTAAACGGCGGGCCACCGCCATGAGTCCTTGCTCCAGCACCATTCCCACCACGCCAATCAGCACAATGGCAATAATGATGTTTTCCACATTGAGATTGTTCCATTCATTCCAGATCCAGAACCCGATGCCTACGCCTCCCGTCAGCATTTCTGCAGCGACAATCACCAGCCACGCGATGCCCACTGACAGACGCATACCGGTCAGGATGTAAGGCAACACGGCGGGAAAGAGGATTTTGCGCATCACGGTGAGTTCACTGAGCTTCAGCACTCGCGCCACGTTGAGATAGTCCTGCGGAATGCGCATCACGCCTTCGGCGGTATTAAGGAGAATCGGCCAGATAGCGCAGATGAAAATGGTCCATGCCGAAGCCGGTTCCGCGCGCTGGAACAGCAACAGGCCGATGGGCAACCACGCCAACGGGCTGACCGGGCGCAGCAGTGAAATGATGGGACCGAACATGCTGGCAATAAAGCTAAAACGCCCAATCAGAAAACCAACCGGGATACCGACCAGGGCCGCCAGCCCAAAACCGATCGCCACACGTTTAAGTGAGGCCAGTACGTTCCAGCCAATGCCCATGTCGTTTGGCCCCGCGATGTAAAACGGGTCCGCGAAGATAACTTTCGCCGCCTCCCAGGTATTAAGCGGTGTCGGAAAGCCATTGCTGCTCATCGCTGCAATCTGCCATACGGCGATAAGTACAAGCGCGCCGAGTGCTGCCGGGATGGTCTTTTGCACAGCGCGGCGCGTGGCTGCCTGCACCCAGTGAAAGAACAGATGACGTTTTGCTCCATGTACCGATGGCTTAAGCGCCACGACCTCGGCACTTACCGGCTCCGTCAGCGTCACAACGTTGGTTTTCAACTTTACAGACATCGGTAACCTCACTTAGCGTTTCACTGTAAAACTGTTGGCGTACTCAGCAGGACGGCTGCCGTCCCAGACTTTTCCGTCAAGCAGGATGCTACTGCGCATGTCGCTGGCAGGCAGGTTGATGCCCCCAACCGCGCTGGCCGCCTGCTTGTAGACGTCAATACGGTTAATTTTTTTAGCCACCGCCAGGTAGTCAGGATCCTTATCGAGCAGCCCCCAGCGTTTATGCTGCGTCAGGAACCACATGCCGTCGGAGAGCCAGGGGTAATTCACCGCCCCATCGTTGAAGAAATGCATGCCGTGAGCATCTTTCCATTTCTTCCCAAGACCATTTTCGTAGTCACCCAACATCCGCCCCTGAATGGTCTGTACCGGGCTGTTGATGTACGCGCGCCCGGCAACGACCTGCGCGGTTTCAATGCGGTTCGCATCTGAGGTATCAATCCAGCGGGAGGCTTCTAACACGGCGGCAGTGAGCGCACGGGCCGCATTGGGGTTGGCTGTAACCCAGCCCGCGGTAGTGCCTAGCACTTTTTCCGGGTGATCGGGCCAGATTTCCTGTGACGTGACGGCGGTGAAACCCATGCCATCTTTAATGGCGCGCTGGTTCCAGGGTTCTCCCACGCAAAAGCCGCTCATGTTGCCGATCTTCATGTTCATGACCATTTGCGGCGGTGGCACAACCACATTGCGCACGTCGTCAAACGGATGGATACCGGCGTTTGCCAGCCAGTAGTACAGCCACATCGCGTGTGTGCCGGTGGGAAATGTCTGTGCGAAGGTGTATGTGCCTTTCTGACTGGCATCGACCACTTTTTTCAGCGTGGCGCTATCCGTCACCCCCGCCTGCTTGAGCTGGTTAGATAATGTGATGGCCTGGCCATTATTGTTAAGCGACATCAGCACCGCCATGTCGTGCTGCGGGCCAGAAATACCGAGTTCAAGACCGTACACCAGCCCATACAGCACATGGGCGGCATCCAGCTCTCCGGACACCAGCTTGTCCCGCACTGACGCCCAGCTCGACTCCTTGCTCGGGATGATTGTGATGCCGTACTTCTCATCAAATTTCTTTACCGCCGCCATCACCACCGAAGAACAATCCGTTAAGGGAATAAACCCAACACGCAGCGTTTTCTTCTCAGGGGCATCTGAACCGGCGGCCCAGACGCTGTTCATAAAGCCTGGCATCAACATGCTGGCGCCTAGCGCAGCGCTCCCCACCAGAAAGCGGCGGCGCGAGGGCTGCCCCAGAATTTTTGTGTTTTCTTGCGTCATCCCGGCTTCCTGTAGCGTTAAAAATGAATAAAAAAAGCGCCCGGTTAACGCTCAGTTGCCTGAACGCTAACGGACGCCTTTATCCGTAATGCTGACTAAACCGCCATTGGTTTAGTACCTGTGTGAAATAATGCAGCTTGTGTGCCAGTTTTCTATTTCAACGTAAAATCAGGGTATTAACGCCTTGCCCCTCTCTTGCCCGGCTTTTATGTGCACCGCGACAGCACACCGTGCACAGCGCCATTGCACACCGGCGGTGCAGCTATTGCCCGCCTTTGTTGCCGTTTTTGTCAGCAATAGCAGACACCGCCAGCATGACCTCTGCAATGTCTGACAGTTTCTTATTCTGCTTCATTGCCATATCAAGCATGGCCTTGTGCGCCTGCGCTTCTGTCAAGCCGTGATGCCTTATCAGCAGGCCTTTTGCGCGCTCTACCAGTTTGCGTTCGGCAAGTTGAACGCGAAGCCGGGTGAGTTCCGCATCCAGAACCTGTAACTGGCGTGACTGCTGCTCAAGCAGTTCCAGTACAGCGCGACTGAGCTGTGGGGGAAGCAGCGTCGCGTAGTGATTATCGGGCTGAGGGAGTTGTTCAATATTCTGCTGCTGAACGGCAAGGGATGCCCGTGCTTCGCTAATGCGCTCACGGCAGCACGCCATGAGCGCATCTTCAAGACTGTCTTCCACCGTTTTCATGCCATCAATACGCGCCGTTGAAAGCTCAAACCAGCGCAGCGCCACGTCAGCGGACTCGCCACCGGGCGTTGTCTTTGTACAGGCAATACGCCTGAAGCGTTCAAACTCGCTGCTGTGCTGGTTTATCTGCTGTTGCCACAACGCCAGACACTGCGAATGCGCAAACTCCATAAAGGTCTGAAAACATCGCTCCTGGCTTTCAATAAGATCAACAAGCTGCTGCTGCACGTTCTCATCAAAATGCCGGGCAGCGAAACCGGCTGCCGCCGTTGCACGCTCCTGGCCCGCGAACTCTTTGCCCTGCATAAAGCTGAACATCGCCAGCAGCGCCCGCGAGATTGCCGGGTCAGCGCAGATATCTGCCGCTTCAAACACCAGCGCGAGATGG
>JALAGK010000081.1 GCA_022712475.1 Enterobacteriaceae bacterium | reverse complement strand
GGCATTCCAGGCAATTTTCAGCGTGTTAAGCGGGTTGGCGCTCCACAGCACTACCACGTCAGTGTGCTCCAGCACCAGCGGCCAGCTGGTTTGCTGCTGATACACCTCATTGCCGCCTACCACATAAGGCATGATGACCTGCGCGGCTCCGGTAGAGTAGTCACCCAAATGGCCGGTATAGCCGCCCGCGAGGCTCATATAGCGCTGTAATAGCGTTGAGGCCTTATGCAGCACGCCGTTGGAGCGCCAGCCGTAGGAGCCGGCAAAAATCGCCGATGGCCCGTAATTTGTCCGTATACGCTGGTGCTGCGTGTGAATCAAATCCAGCGCCTCATCCCAGGAGACACGTACAAATTCATCCTGTCCACGACGCCCTTTTGGTGCCGATGGCGAAGTAAGCAGGCCCTTACGTACCATTGGCCAGCGCACACGCGTTTTGCTGTGAACCTGGTCGGCCACCGCGCTTTGCAGCGAGTTGGGGAAATCAGACGCCAGCGCGCCGCCCGACGACAGCACACGCTCGCCGTCTGTCTCCACCACCATCGGCCCCCAGTGGGCCGCCGTAATAACGCGATAAGGGGAATGTGCCACAGAAACTCCGCAGGTGTTTTTTGCCACACTGTAGCGAAATAACACGAGCACAGAAAGACGCCTGATGAACGATTCATGCCAGACCAACGCAGAAGGCAGTTCACGTAAGTGAGCGCTCACAACACATTAAAAGACGGGCAAACCCAGCCCGCGCCTGGGCAAAAAAATATGCTACTCTGCGGCGCAACGGCAAGGAGACAACAATGAAAGGTAAGGCAACCCGCGCCACCATTAGCGACGTCGCCCGCACGGCGAAAACCGGTAAAACCAGCGTATCACGCTATCTCAACGGCGAGCAGCACCTGCTGTCAGACGACCTGCGCGCGCGCATAGCCCATGCCATTGCCGAGTTAAATTACTACCCAAGTCAGATGGCGCGCGGACTTAAGCGCGGGCGTACACGCCTGATTGGCCTCATCATTGCCGATATTACCAACCCTTATTCCGTGCATGTATTAAGCGGCATTGAAGCCGCCTGCCGCGAGCAGGGTTTTACGCCGCTGGTGTGTAACACCAACAACGAAGTTGACCGTGAACTGCATTACCTGGATTTGCTGCGCAGCTACCAGGTAGAAGGCATTGTGGTGAATGCCGTCGGCATGCGGGAGGATGGCCTTAACCGCCTGCAACAGTCGGCGCTGCCGATGGTGCTTATCGACCGTAAAATCCCCGACTTTGCCTGCGATGTGGTCGGTCTGGATAACATGCAGGCCACCGCCTGCGTGGCAGAGCACCTCATTGAACAGGGTTTCGAAGCCATTTTATTTTTAAGCGAGCCGCTTGGTACGGTGAACACGCGCCGCGAGCGACTGTATGCGTTCCACGACACCCTGGCCCGCCACCCCGGAATTATTGCTGAAAACGGTGAAATCCCGTTGCATAACAATGAATTGCTTGATACCACCTTGCGCGATTTCCACACCCGCCAGCGCGGCATGCGCAAGGCGGTGATTTCGGCCAACGGCGCGCTCACGCTTCAGGTCGCCCGCTCGCTACGCCGCCTGGGCCTCAACTGGGGCAGCGATATTGGCCTGCTGGGCTTTGACGAGCTGGAGTGGGCAGAGCTGGCAGGCGTTGGCATTTCTACCCTTAAACAACCCACCCGAGAAATTGGCCACGCCGCCGTAAGTCAGGTTATTCGCCGTATAGAGGGTTCAGATGAACCAGTATGTGAACTCAAATTCTCCGGCGAGCTGATTGTACGCGGCTCCACCGCACACTGACGATTTTCTTCGTGATGACGATCATAAATCGTCGCTCCATCGCTTTCGAATGGAACCGGTTCCATTTACCGTGAAATGACATTCACCGTATAGCGATTACCGCTACGGAGAGAAAGATGGACAGAAAAATTATTGTCGTAACCGCCGCCTATGGCCGTGACTGCATCGCAGCTCTCGGCGGCCAGGCCGCTGTACTCCCTATCATTGCCGCAGCTGGTGCCGACGGCGTGGAGATCCGCCGCGAATTGCTAAACGGGGCATCGCCAGACGAACTCAACGCGCTGGCCCATGCCATCACTACGCACCAACTGATGGCCTGTTATTCCGCACCCGAAGCGCTATATCTGGATGACGGTACGCTTAATCCTGCCATTCCCGCGCTTTTACACGAAGCAAGCCAGCTTAACGCTGACTGGCTCAAGCTGTCGCTGGGTCACTATCAGCCTACCCATTCTCAGTTCACCACGCTGCAACAGTGGCTGGCACGAAGCCAGGTTCGTCTGGTAATTGAAAACGATCAAACCGCTTTTGGTCGCCTTGCCCCCATGCAGCGCTTTGCCGCCGACAGCCGGGCGCTCAAGCTGCCTGTCTCATTAACCTTTGATATGGCCAATTGGCTGTGGGTGGACGAGTCGCCGGAAGAAGCCGCACATCGCCTTGCGTCCAGCGTCGGCTATATTCACGTTAAAGCCGCCGATGTGGGCGAACGTGGCGTGCGCGCCATTGCGCTTGACGATGCCGGGCCACGCTGGCCGGCGTTACTCAGCATGCTGCCGCAAGATGTGCCACGCGGCATTGAGTTTCCATTGCAGGGCGCTGACCTGACCGATGTCACGCGCCACTATGTCAGCCTGCTACGTAAGGAGTAAACCATGCCAGACATCATCACGATTGGCGAAGCGATGGCGATGTTCGTCGCAAGCGAGACCGGAGAACTTGCTGACTGCGAGCGCTTTATCAAGCGGGCGGCGGGTGCGGAACTGAACGTGGCCACCGGGCTGGCGCGTCTTAATCACAGCGTTGGCTGGGTCAGCCGCGTCGGTAACGACAGCTTCGGGCGCTTTATCCTCAACCAGCTTGAAAAGGAAGGCATTGACTGCCAGGGCGTGACGGTGGATGCCCGTTATCCCACCGGCTTTCAGCTTAAATCAAAAGTGGAGGATGGAACCGATCCCATCGTGGAATATTTCCGCAAAGGTTCAGCAGCCAGTCACCTTTCGCCGGACGATTTCTCTGCCCCCTACTTTCACAGCGCCCGCCACCTGCACTTAACCGGAGTGGCGGCGGCACTATCAGAGAGCTCGCTTTCACTGCTGCACCACGCCGCAAAAAGCATGAAGGCAGAGGGTAAAACCCTCTCCTTTGACCCCAACTTACGCCCGGTGCTGTGGAAAAGCGAAGCCGAGATGGTGGATAAACTTAACGCGCTGGCCTGTCAGGCCGACTGGGTGCTGCCGGGCCTGAAAGAAGGCGCCATTCTCACGGGTCAGCGCACACCGGAGGGCATTGCCGACTTCTGGCTTGAGCGTGGCGTAAAGGCCGTCATTATCAAAACCGGTGCCGACGGTGCCTGGTTCAAAAGCGCCAGTGGTGAAACCGGCAGCGTACCGGCGGTTAAAGTCGAGAATGTGGTGGATACCGTGGGCGCGGGCGATGGCTTTGCAGTTGGCGTGGTCAGCGCGCTGCTGGAGGGTCACACCCTGGCACACGCGGTTGACCGTGGTAACCGCATAGGCGCGCGCGCCATTCAGTTTACTGGCGACAGTGAAGGGCTGCCCACCCGTGCCGAACTGGGCGAATAGCGACCATCCTGCGCGTTAACAGGATGACAACGTAAACGAGACGCGTCGGCCATACCCTACACCTGGTACAACGCGCCACCTCGACCTGAGAGGATAACGATGAAAAGCCCCACTAACGCAGCAAAACGCTGGTGGTACATCATGCCTGTGGTGTTTATCACCTACAGCCTGGCGTACCTTGACCGAGCCAACTTCAGCTTCGCCTCTGCCGCCGGGATCAATGACGATCTCGGTATCACCAGGGGGATCTCCTCCTTGCTCGGCGCCCTGTTCTTCCTGGGCTATTTTTTCTTCCAGATCCCCGGCGCGATTTACGCTGAACGCCGCAGTGTGCGTAAGCTAATTTTCATCTGCCTGATTCTGTGGGGCGGCTGTGCCTCGCTCACAGGCGTGGTGAGCAATATCCCGATGCTTGCCGCCATCCGCTTTATGCTGGGCGTGGTGGAGGCCGCCGTGATGCCCGCCATGCTCATTTATATCAGCAACTGGTTTACTAAATCAGAGCGATCGCGCGCCAATACCTTTCTTATCCTCGGCAACCCGGTCACGGTGCTGTGGATGTCGGTGGTCTCCGGCTACCTGATTCAGGCCTTTGGCTGGCGCGAAATGTTCATCATTGAGGGCGTACCGGCGGTTATCTGGGCGTTTTGCTGGTGGGTGCTGGTGAAAGACAAACCGGCGCAGGTGAAATGGCTTGCGGATGACGAAAAAGCCGCACTCCAGGCGCAGCTTGATAAAGAACAGCAGGGCATTAAGGCCGTACGTAACTACGGCGAGGCGTTCCGCTCGCGCAACGTGATACTGCTTTGCATGCAATATTTCGCCTGGAGCATTGGCGTGTACGGCTTTGTGCTGTGGCTGCCTTCCATTATCCGCAGCGGCGGCGCTGCCGGTATGGGGATGGTTGAGGTCGGCTGGCTATCATCCGTACCGTATCTGGCTGCAACTATCGCCATGATTGTAGTGTCCTGGGCATCGGACAAACTGCAAAACCGCAAGCTGTTTGTCTGGCCGCTACTGCTGATTGGCGGGCTGGCGTTTGTCGGCTCCTGGGCCGTGGGTGCCAGTAACTTCTGGCTATCGTATACGTTACTGGTGATTGCCGGTGCGGCAATGTACGCCCCCTACGGACCGTTTTTCGCCATCATTCCTGAGATGCTACCGAAGAACGTGGCCGGTGGCGCGATGGCGCTCATTAACAGCATGGGCGCGCTCGGCTCGTTCTTTGGCTCATGGTTTGTCGGCTATCTCAACGGCGCAACCGGCAGCCCAGCGGCCTCCTACATTTTCATGGCCATCGCGCTGTTTGCCTCGGTAGGGTTAACGCTTATCGTCAAACCTGCCGAGAACCAAAAAACACTGCCACCCGGCGCGCACAGCCACGCCTGACGCAAGCGGGGCGGTGAAAGCCGCCCCATGAGCTATGCTGAAACACATATTGCCAGTACGCGCTGGCCCGCAGTACACAAGAGAACACGCCAATGAAAGAAAGTATCATCCTGTATAAACCGCTCCCGGCCAGCGACCTGCTCACGCGACTGGAAGACCATTTTACTGTCACGCAGGTTGATGGCTTAAGCCCTGAGACCGTGCAGCAGCACGCCAGCACATTTGCCGAAGCGGCGGGTCTGATTGGCTCCGGCGGTAAGGTGGACCGCGCCCTGCTCGAGAAAATGCCCAACCTTCGCGCCTGTTCAACCATTTCCGCAGGCTACAACACCTTTGACGTGGCGGCGCTGACCGAGCGCCGCATCCCGCTGATGCACACGCCAGACGCGCTCACCGAAACCGTGGCCGATACCGTGATGACGCTGGTGCTCGCTACCGCCCGCCGCGCCGTTGAGGTGGCCGAGCGGGTGAAAAGAGGCGAATGGACCGCCAGCATTGGCCCGGACTGGTTCGGCATTGACGTGCACCATAAAACCATGGGCATTGTCGGCATGGGCCGCATCGGCATGGCGCTGGCGCAGCGCGCG
>JALAGK010000011.1 GCA_022712475.1 Enterobacteriaceae bacterium | reverse complement strand
GCATAAAAACATATTGTTCATATGTTAATGATATAAAAATAACGGCGGTGCTGCCAGGTTTACGCAGCCCCGGCAATGCGTACCGGAGAACGCTATGAGCATCTTAACGACACAGCAGCCAGAACTCAGCGCCATTGAACAGCAGGTTGTTCGTAAGCTATTTCGTCGGCTGATTCCGTTTTTGTTTATCCTGTTTTTCTTTTCATTTCTTGACCGCATCAACATTGGCTTTGCTGGCCTGACCATGGGCAAAGATCTCGGTCTGAGCGCCACCATGTTTGGTCTTGCCGCCACGCTGTTTTATGTGACCTACGTTGTTTTTGGCATCCCGAGTAACATCATGCTCGGGATAGTTGGCGCGCGCCGCTGGATAGCGATAATCATGGTGCTATGGGGCATTGCCTCGACCTGTACGCTGTTTGCCACCGGTCCGGGGTCGTTGTACGTACTGCGTATGATTGTTGGTATCACTGAAGCGGGTTTTTTACCGGGTATTCTGCTGTACCTCACCTGGTGGTTTCCGGCCTGGTATCGCGCCCGTGCTAACGCGCTGTTTATGATTGCCATGCCGGTGACAATGATGCTCGGTTCGGCCGTATCGGGTTACATCCTGGCGCTGGACGGCGTAATGAACCTCAAAGGGTGGCAGTGGTTGTTTTTGCTTGAAGGGCTGCCATCCGTGCTGCTGGGGATTGTGGTCTGGCGTTGGCTGGACGACAAACCCGCCGATGCTCGCTGGCTTAACGGTGAAGAGAAGATGGCGCTTGCGGTGATGTTGTCGCGTGATGGCCACCGTGAGGCAACCACTGACGCGCCACGTTTTCGTCTGCGTGAAGTCCTCACGCCTGTGGTGCTGATGTATACGCTGGCTTACTTTTGCCTCACCAACACCTTAAGTGCCATCAATATCTGGACGCCGCAAATACTGCAAAGCTTCAACCAGAACAGCAGCACCATTGTTATTGGCCTGCTGGCCGCCATCCCACAGCTGTGTACCATTTTTGGCATGATCTGGTGGAGTCGTCGTTCAGACCGACTCCAGGAACGACGTATGCACACCGTACTGCCGTACCTCTTTGCCGCGTTGGGTTGGCTGCTGGCCTCAGCCACTAACCATGCACTGGTGCAGCTTTTCGGGATAATTATGGCCTCCGTTGGTTCGTTTACCGCGATGGTGGTGTTCTGGACCACGCCAGACAGCGCAATCAGCCCGGTGGCGCGAGCGGTGGCGATTGCACTGATTAACGCTGTGGGCAACATTGGTTCTGCGGTCAGCCCGTTGTTAATTGGCGTGGTGCACGACATGACCGGCAGCTTTAACGGTGGCCTGTGGTTCCTGGCCGGATTGTTGGTGGTGGGAGCCGGGCTGGTGTGGTGGATCCCACGGCTTAAACGCGCCGATGACGCCGTGGTGCCGGGAGTAAAAGAGGGCGCATTATAAACCCGAATGCGCAATGATCACCTTTAACTGCGTCTGAACGCCGTTGATCACAAAAACATGCCGTTCCCGCGGGAACGGCATGTTTTATCGCAGGCTCACCGCTATTGACCTGCAGCCTGCTGTGGTGCGGGTGCCTGGGCATTATTTGCCGCGGGGGACTGTCCCGGCTGCTGCTCCGGTACGCTGTCGCACGGTTTGTCTGCCGGGCAAAGCAAATCCAGCATTTTCAGCGTAACGCCATTGGTCCAGCCAAAACCGTCCTGCAACGGATATTCTCCGCCGCCACCGCCTGTTCCCGTCGAGCTGACGTCATATTTTTCCACCAGCTTCTGTTCGCTGTTATAGGTGTGCTGTACGTTGCTCAGAAAGCGCCAGGTGACTTCCATCGCCTGTTTCTGCTTACCGTAATTTTGCAGACCGACCACCGTCACCCATTGCAGCGGCGCCCAGCCGTTAGGTGCATCCCACTGCTGACCGGTTTTCACGGTAGTTGTCGCAATACCGCCCGGTTTAAGCAACTGGCTTCGTACTGCGGCGGCGGTTTTGCTGGCACGCTCTTGTGAAGCCAGTTTCACATAGAGCGGGAACATGGCCGCCGCAGTGAGCGGGCTGCGCACCGTGTGGGTTTTCAAATCGTAATCAGCATACCAGCCGTTTTTGCTGTTCCACAGGTGGGTCTCAATGGCCTTCTGGCGCTGGGAAGCAAGGGCGGCGTAGCGCTGGGCATCGCTCTCATTCCCGGCCTCGCGGCTGGCGCGCGCCAGCGTTTGCTCAAACTGATACATCAGCGCGTTTAAGTCTACCGGGACAATACTGGTGGTGCGGATGGTGCCGAGCTTTTGCGGGTCATCCATCCAGCGTGAACTAAAGTCCCAGCCAGAGGCGGCGGCTGCGCGCAGGTCGCGGTAAATCGCTGTCGCCGGGCGTTCCGGGTTGTTTTTGGCGGTGGTGATATCGTCAAGCCAGGACTCCGGGCGCGGTACGTCACGCTCATCCCAGTAGCGGTTTAGCACTGAGCCGTCGCGCAGTTTCACCACGCGTGCGCTGGCGTCACCGTCTTTCAGGCTGTCGCTGCCCGCCATCCACCAGGCGTACTCTTTTTTCAGCTGCGGCAGATAGCGTTTGAGCGCGTCAGGCTCGTGGCTTGCCAGCAATTCTACCATGAAAGCAAAAAACGGCGGCTGGGAGCGACTCAGGTAGTAGCTGCGGTTGCCATTGGGGATGTGGCCCCAGTTGTCGATTTCCCAGGCGAAGTTCTCGACCATGTCCTGCACTTTGTCCCAGTGGTTGCCTTCGGCAAGGCCGAGCATGGTGAAGTAGCTGTCCCAGTAATAGACCTCGCGAAAGCGCCCACCCGGCACCACATAAGGTTTGGGCAACGACAACAACGAGTCCCATTCCCCGGCGCGCTCGGTGGTACGCGTTAGCACTGGCCACAGGCTGTCGATGTGTTCACGCAGGCTTTGCCCTGCGGGCGGGACATACTTTTCGCCTTCGCCAGGGACGGTGAAGTTCAGTTCAACAAAATGGCGCAGGTCAAAGCCGGAGAGGTCGCGCTGCATACGGTAGTCAGCCAGAATCATCAGCGGATCGCTTTTAGGCACCGCATCGGCGAAGGTTTTCTGATCCGGATAGAGTTTTGCGCGCTGCACAGCGTCAAACAATGGGCCAAACAGGGCATCAGGGGGCTGTGGTACAGCGGCGGGGGCCGCTGGCGTGTCGTCGGCCAGGGCCGGAAATCCGGTGAGCAATCCACTTAACGCAAGCTGGATGGCGAAGAACAGAGCAGGCGGGCGGCGCAAATCGGTTTTTATCATTAAGGATTCTCCATAACAGCATGCGCAATGCGAAACGAGATCAATGTAATGAAAACCTTAGACGAATTTTGCTCATAGAGCGTGAAAGGGCGCGCGAATTCTGTGACCGCAGGCAGCATATCGGCAAACGAAGGGGGAAGGGGAAAGTAGGAGGTCAGCGTCCGTGCTGACCAGCTTGTCAGCCATTCAGTGCTTTCCAGCGCTCATAAACGCGAATGGCGCTGCTGTCCGGGTGGTGTACCATTGGCAGGCGACGCTGAGCTAAGGGTTTTTTATATTCATCATAAAAGGTGTCCAGCTCGAAATACTTACGGTCATCACGGTACAGCGGCGCGTAATCTTCACGCGTGGTGATATAGGTGACTTGCTTCGGGCTACAGTAATACAGCGCGCCGAGGCACATAGGGCAGGGGCTCGCAAGAATATAAATCTCGCAGTCGGTGAGGTTTTCCGTTTGCAGCTTCTGGCAGGCGGTACGGATAGCCATGATTTCTGCATGTGCGGTGGGATCGTTAGTCTGTGCAACCAGGTTGGCGCTTTCGGCAATCACTTCACCGTCACGCACGATAACGGTGGCAAACGGGCGGCCACCGGCTTCGACATTCTGCATAGCAAGGTCAATGGTGTGTTTAATAAAATCCATACTTTCTCCTCAGACATTATCTCCCTGTAAAGGTAGGCACTGCGGGGTATAAGCACAAAGACTGACTGGCCGTTTGGGTATAGATAACGTCTATGCCTGGCCTGCATGTCTCCTGTCAGGGGGGTAAACAGGCGTTAAGAAGGCGCACCGATGAATAATATTCATCTGCGAGCGGCACCGCTTTCGCTTTTAATTCAGCTAAGTAACAATAGGCGGGCTTAACAGGATGTTCTAACGGAAACGGTCGTGTGTAACGCGAGCTAAGAAAAAGATTAAAAATGAAATACAGACAGAGGGATTCATGGAAAGGAAATTGAAATCAGGGCTATTGATATCATTACTGGCACTGTCAGGTTATGGCTGGGCGGGCAGTACCAGTGTGGAAATCCTGAGCGCCGTGGTGAAAGATGCCAAAGTGCCTGGCGCTAAGGTTATGTTACAAAGAAATGGTGAAACGTCTCTTAGCGCAACGACGGACGCCCAGGGGCGGGTTACGCTTAGTGGTGCGTATGAAGATGACGACAATACGCTGTTACTGGTCAAAAAGCCCGGCTATTCCAGTCTTGTGGTGAAATGCCCGTGTAATGGCATGTCCTATGCGTTAAGCCCCGTCATGAGCGGGCTGGATAGCATGCGTGTCGTGTTGACCTGGGGCGCAACGCCAGACGATCTTGACTCGCACATCGTCTATCCTGGCAACCATATTTATT
>JALAGK010000080.1 GCA_022712475.1 Enterobacteriaceae bacterium | reverse complement strand
TCTTACGTACTACCCAACCTCTACGTAAACCGTTGCTGGCAACAACACGTCTGCTGCCTACCAGAATTCTGCCTTGCGGTATTTTTAGGCGAGCGACTGGCACAATAACTATTTTACCCACGGCAAATCGCTAAAACGGGTGGTATAGCAGGGCGAGAGAAAATCCCGCCGCATCGCCCAGCGCTCGCCGGTACCTTGCCCGGCAAACCACAGCGTTCCCCTGCCCTTGAGATTAATTTTGTCGATGGTTTCCATCAGCCTGTCGCTATTGGCTCGCGGCGCATACTGATCAAACAGATTCAGCTGCGCCACGCCCTGGCTAAAGAAATCACCCAGCATCACGCCCACCTTGACGTAACGCGGCCCTGGCTTCCAGATGGCATCCAGCGCCCGTACCGCTGCGGCGATAATGTCGCGGGTATCCTGGGTTGGTGTCTGTAGCCGCACACCAGCACTGTTGCCGTAGTAGCGCTCCCCGGCATCGTGCGGACTGTTTTTGATAAAGGTCGAAACATAGCGACAATACTGATGCTCCGCACGCAGCTTTTCTGCCGCCCGAGCCGCCCAGGCACAAACCGCCTCACGCATCGGCTCATACTCTGTCACCCGGTAGCCAAACGAACGCGAGCTGATAATCTCCTGTTTAGTCGGCACGAACTCCTCAAATGCCAGACACGGCTCACCGCGCAGTTCACGCACCGTGCGCTCCAGCACTACGCTGAAGTTTTTGCGAATAAACCACATATCGCACTCCACCAGCTGCAATATGGTTTCAACGCCCGTTTCCTTCAGCCGACGGCTGAGCCTGCGCCCTACCCCCCAAACTTCTTCAACCGGCGTTTTTGCCATCAGCCTGCGCTGGCGCTCCGGGCTGGACAAATCGACAACCCCGCCCATCTGTGGGTATTTTTTAGCCGCATAGTTGGCAAGTTTTGCCAGCGTTTTGGTGGGCGCAATGCCTACCCCTACCGTCAGGCTGGTGTACTGGCGAATACGGTTGCGCATTTCATGCCCAAGTACCTCAAGGCTGGCAACACGCGCCATACCGCTAAGGTCGACAAACGCCTCGTCGATAGAATACTGGTCTACCGCTGGGCAAAACTCATCCAGAATCGACATCACCCTCCGGGACATATCGCCGTACAGCACATAATTAGAGCTAAAAACCTGTACGTGATGGCGCGCAATGGTTTCGCGGATTTTAAAAAATGGCTCAGCCATTTTGATACCAATGCGCTTTGCCAGCAGGTTGCGGGAAATCACGCAACCGTCGTTATTACTGAGCACAATAACAGGCCGGTCCCGCAGTTCGGGGCGAAATACTGTCTCACAGGCAGTATAAAAATTATTCACGTCTACCAGGGCAATCATGGTTATTTATGCGGCTTAACGGTAAAGGTCACCACGCCGAATATTTCCAGCTCATCTTCATTGTGGATGCGAATTGGAGGGTAATTAACGTTGTGAGCCACCAGCTGTAATTCCGGGCGAGTGCGTAACTCCTTGAGGGTAAATTCGCCATCAAGGTAGGCAATCACCAGATCGCCGTGGGTGGCATGCAGGGAGCGATCAACAACGACCAGGTCCCCCTCATCAATGCCTGCACCCGTCATTGAGTCGCCGCTGGCCCGCACAAAAAACGTCGCGCTGGGGTGCTGGATGACCAGCGCGTTAAGGTCGATAACGTCTTCAATGTAATCCTGCGCAGGGCTGGGAAATCCGCAGGGAATACGCTCGGTAAATAGCGGTAAGGAAATGATTTTACTAACAGGAGCAAAATGAGAGAACGTCATAATACGGCTTCCATGGGATACTGTTTTTATATACAGTATTACTATATAGCCGGAACGATCAAGCTGCGTTCAGATCGTTTTTCGGAATAGATTGAATGTAGAGAAGATTTATTTTAACTGGCGTAAAAACCCCCACGAGACGCCTGTGCTAAATAATAATAAATGCTACTAATGTGTGTATTTCCGGCCTCTGTGCCTTTACGCCTCTTCCAGGTTAACGTAAGCCATTATTTTAACCTGTGAGAAATCCAATGCCGGTTTAACCATTGCTATCGCCAGCACACGGTATGGTTATACGTTGAAATACTGTCTTATTTACACAAAACACTCTGTTGCTGAAAATACGTTTAAAAGCCTCAGTGGACATGATTTACCCGGTTGGCGCTGCGCTTGCTCCATCCCGTAACAAAAAGACATTTGTGCCTCCCGTCACCTTCCGGCTTCGCCATACATAAACATGGCTTATAGCACCATTCAGGTTTTAAGAATAATCCCAGCGTCGCAGGCGTCTATGCTTACTGTTTAAAAAACAGACCGCAACGTATAACCCATCATCTTCTTTTCTCTGTTGATTACCGGAGGCCTGGCATGAGCAACCGAGGCGATATCCCTGAAAACAATCAGGCTGAAGAGAACGAGCAACCAGATTTCAGGCTAACTCGTCGCACGTTACTGAAAGTGAGTGCGGCAACGGCAGCAACAACGACGGTGTACTCCAGCGCAGCACTGGCGGAGGGTGACGTTCCTGTGACACCGCCGCCACAAATCGTTGCGCTGACCCTCAACGTCAACGGCAAAAGCCACCAGCTTGAGGTTGATACACGCACAACGCTGCTGGACGCCCTGCGCGAAAAGCTGCACCTGACCGGCACCAAAAAAGGATGCGATCACGGTCAGTGTGGCGCATGTACCGTGCTGGTCAATGGCCGCAGACTGAATAGCTGCCTGACGCTTGCGGTAATGCACCACGGCGCGGAAATCACCACCATCGAAGGACTTGGCTCGCCTGACAACCTGCATGCCATGCAGGCCGCGTTTATTAAACACGACGGCTACCAGTGCGGCTACTGCACACCAGGGCAAATTTGCTCCGCTGTGGCGGTACTTAAAGAAATAGAGGACGGGATCCCAAGCCACGTAACACCGGATCTGATTGCCACCCCCGAAATGACGGCTGAGGAAATCCGCGAACGCATGAGCGGCAACCTCTGCCGCTGCGGGGCCTACGCCAATATTCTTGCCGCCATTGAAGAAGCGACCGGGGAGCTGAAATCATGAAAGCCTTCACCTATGAGCGCGTCAGTACCCCAGCCGAAGCTGCGGCCAGTGCGCAACGCACGCACGGGGCAAAATTTATCGCAGGCGGCACCAATCTGCTCGATTTAATGAAACTTGAAATCGAGACGCCCCCTCACCTGATTGACGTCAACGGCCTTGGGCTGGACAACATTGAGGAAACCCAGGACGGCGGCCTGCGCGTGGGTGCACTGGTACGTAATACTACGCTTGCCGCTGACACCCGTGTACGCCGGGACTACGCCGTACTTTCACGCGCGTTGCTTGCCGGGGCCTCCGGTCAGCTACGTAATCAGGCTACCACGGCTGGCAACCTGCTTCAGCGCACACGCTGTCCCTATTTTTACGATACCAACCAGCCCTGCAATAAGCGTTTGCCCGGTAGCGGCTGCGCGGCCCTTGATGGGTTCAGCCGCCAGCACGCGGTGGTTGGGGTCAGTGAGGCCTGCATCGCTACCCATCCCAGCGACATGGCGGTTGCTATGCGGCTGCTGGACGCGGTAATAGAAACTATCACGCCCGGCGGCGAGAGCCGCAAAATCCCCATTGCTGATTTTTATCGCGCACCAGAGAAAACGCCGCATCTCGAAACCACGCTGAACCCCGGTGAGCTTATTGTTGCCGTCACGCTTCCGCCACCTGCTGGTGGAACACACATTTACCACAAGGTACGTGACCGCGCTTCTTACGCC
>JALAGK010000079.1 GCA_022712475.1 Enterobacteriaceae bacterium | reverse complement strand
GCTTCAGACCGATGCCGAGCTTTCTGCCGTGCGTCAGGCGCTGACGGATCTGGAATTCCTTGTTGTGCAGGATATCTTTATGACCAAAACGGCGGCGGTGGCAGACGTCATCCTTCCTTCCACCTCCTGGGGTGAGCACGAAGGGGTGTATACGGCAGCGGATCGCGGTTTCCAGCGTTTTTTCAAAGCGGTTGAACCCCAGTGGGATCTGAAAACCGACTGGCAAATCATCAGTGAGGTTGCCAGCCGGATGGGCTACCCGATGCACTATGACAACACCCAACAAATCTGGGATGAACTGCGCCATCTGTGCCCGAGTTTTTTTGGCGCAACCTACGAGAAAATGGGCGAACTGGGCTATGTACAGTGGCCATGCCGGGACGAGTCAGAGGCGGATCAGGGTACCTCTTATCTGTTTGAAGAACGCTTTTCCACGCCAAACGGCCTGGCGCAGTTCTTTACCTGTGAATGGCAGGCACCGCTTGATAAACTCAGCGAGGATTATCCGATGGTGCTCTCCACGGTACGTGAAGTGGGCCACTATTCCTGCCGCTCAATGACCGGTAACTGCGCGGCGCTGGCGAAGCTGGCTGACGAGCCGGGCTATGCGCAAATCAACACCGCTGACGCAGCGCGTCTGGGCATTAAGGATGAGGAACTGGTGTGGGTGAAATCCCGTAAAGGGCGCGTCATCACCCGGGCAAAGGTCAACGACAGGCCAAACGTCGGGGCCGTCTATATGACCTACCAGTGGTGGATAGGGGCCTGCAACGAACTGGTGACGGAAAACCTCAGCCCTATTACGAAAACGCCGGAGTACAAATACTGCGCGGTGAACGTGGAGCGCATTGCCGATCAACAGGCGGCCGAACAGTACGTGGTTGACGAGTACAACAAACTGAAAGCCAGCCTGCGGGAAAGCGCGGCAGGATAACAAAATGCCCCGATGCGGCTGGCACATCGGGGCGATTTTTGATTTTTTTTATGCAGTTATCGTCCGTTCAGGCATTTATGACGCTGGTCGGCAATGTGCTGATACTGTAGCGGCGTATCCAGATCCCAGTGAACGCCCTGCTCGTTAACCGGCACCCTGCGCACAGGCATCTGGCCAATCACCTCTTTAAGCGTGCTCTCCTCCTGGGCATTACGAATAAGCGCAATGGCCCGCTCCGGCAGCAGTACCGGGTGCCCTTTACCTTGTGCATAGACTGGTATGCAACAGATATCCGGCGCTTTGCTGTCCCATAACGCCCTGTAGACAGCGCCCGTCACTTCCGGCATATCCCCCAGCGCCAGAAAAAAGTGGGGCGCGCGAACATGGTTTACGCCACAGCGGATGGACGAAAACATCCCCGCCGGATAGTCGGGGTTATACACCACCTCAATGGCAGGATGATCGGCGTAGTACGCCGCCAGCTCATCACCGCGAAACCCCGTCACCAGCACCACGCGGTCGCAAAAGGCCAGGGCGCTGTCCAGGGCGCTATCGAGAATGGTTCCCTCGTCCCAGGGCAGCATCATTTTCCATTTGCCCATGCGCCTGGAAAGCCCGGCGGCCAGCATCACACACTCTTTCATCATTGTTTTTCCCATCGAGAACCTCCTGTGCGCAAACGCTACCTTCTCGCAAAGGCAGCGTTTAGCGGCGATCATCCTTTAAGCACTGCTTTAATGGAGGTAATGATCGGTTGATAGCCGGTGCAACGGCAGAGATTGCCTTCCAGCGCCTCTTTTAACTCCTCATCAGTGGGCGAGGGGTTAGCATCCAGTAACGCTTTGGCGCTCATCAGCACGCCGGGAGTACAGAAGCCACACTGAACGCCACCGTGGCGTACAAACGCATTCTGCAGTTTCTTACCCACCGGATCGTGATGCAGCGCTTCGACGGTGGTCACTTGCGCACCGTTGCACTGCGCCGCCAGCAGCAGGCAGGAACAGACGGATTTGCCATTCATAATGACGGTACAGGCACCGCACTCCCCGACCGAACATCCTTCTTTCGTGCCGGTCAGGTGGAGCTCCTCACGCAGAAAGTCGATCAGCCGCAGGTTGTCCGCGACATCACGGCTCACGCGGATGCCATTCACTTTAAGCTCAATATGATTCATGGTAATGGCTCCTTATTTGCTCTGTTCAGTCATCACGTCCTGCAACATCTGCCGGAACATATCGAGAAACACGGGAATTTTGTAAGGGGCTGACCAGCGCCCGCCAATGGCGTCCTCCACCACCGCATTAAGTACGCCAGCGGCGTGTTCAATAGTTTCTCCGTTAAGCACTTTTCCGGTTAATGCCTTCTCAACTTCCAGTAGCCGCTGTGGTTTGCTCATCAGCGCCCCATCCACCAGCCGACACAGACGAATCACCTTGTCTTTATCAACATGGAACTGGCCAGTTAAGCTCTGACGGGTAATGTTGAGCGCGTTGCGCCTTCCCAGTTGCAGATAATGGTGGCTTAGCGGCTGTGCCGCTGGCGCAGGAAGAATAAATTTCGTCACCAGTTCATCTGGCTCAAGACAAGTGCGATACCCGCCGGTCACAAACTCGCTCACCAACATCCGCCGCACGCCACGCAGGCTACGTAGTTCAATTTCAGCGTCGTAAATAATCAGCGGCGGCATGGAGTCGGCGCAGGGTGCGGCGTTGACGATATTGCCGCCAATGGTGGCGCGATTTCGCAATTGCAGGGAACCCACGGTTTTACAGGCCGTCACCAGCAACGGATAGCGTTGCTGGATAAGCGGATGCCTGACGAGATCGGTGAAGCAGACGCCCGCACCAATGTAAACGCCGCCCTGCACATCGCTAATCTCTTTTAATTCCGGCAAGGCGGCAATATTGACCAGCGGCACCTCGCCGGATTGCATCCTCGCCTGCACCAGCACATCCGTCCCTCCGGCAATGGGCATGGCCCTTTTCTCTGCCAGCAGGGTTAACGCCTGTTCCAGGGTTTGCGGCACGCTGAGCGACACTGAGTTCAGGCGATGTACCTGTTTTTTATCCCCTGAGTCCAGCATCTGCTCGCTTTGCCGCTCAGGTTTTTTGAGGTTGTAGCCCAGACGCACCTGTTCCAGCGTCAGGGGGAGCGTGCGGT
>JALAGK010000078.1 GCA_022712475.1 Enterobacteriaceae bacterium | reverse complement strand
CGGCACGTAGAGAACAGCATAATTATTTGTCTGTTTGATTACTTTTTTAGTCAGTCAATATAAACGGGTAATTTTTGTCTCAACCTTATTTTTGAGACAACGCAATATTTATGAATGGGATCACAAACATGTTCTTTCGTCATATGAGGACGGCGGGCAAAATGCTGGTATTTTTGCTGTTGGCAAACGTCTTCCCAGCTACGGCGCATAGCCATGAACTGGTAATGGCGACCACGCTTTCCCCCAGTGCCACAACCTGGATAATCGAGCGCTGGCAAACCGAGCCGGGTGCGGTGATGATTCGCACACTCAACCGCACCAGCGCGTCTTTGGAACAATTACTGGATGCCGCGGGTGCGGAAAATGTCGATGTGATACTGACCTCGTCCCCCATGTTGCTCCAGCACCTTCAGGAACACCAGAAACTCGCTGCATTCGACAGTGCACCACCTGTTAGTCAGAGACTGGTACCGCAATCTATTCGTTCAACCTCAGTTGCCGTAGCCATGTCGGGATTTGGATTACTGATTAATCGCTCAGCACTGGCGGCCCGACATCTTCCGCAGCCTGTAGACTGGGATGATTTAGCCGATCCCCGATATCTGGGGACATTACTCATGAGTAGTCCATCCCGGTCAGATACCAACCATTTAATGGTGGAATCACTGTTACAGCAAAAAGGATGGGCGCAGGGATGGGAAACGCTGCTGGCGAGTGCCGGAAACCTCATTACCATCTCATCACGCAGTTTTAGTGTCGCTGATAAGATAAAAAGCGGGTTGGGCGTTGCAGGACCGGTCATTGATAACTACGCCAATTTGTTGCTAAACGATCCGCATCTAACGTTTACCTATTTCCCGCACTCGACCGTTTCGCCTACCTATGTGGCCGTTCTTAAAAACAGCCAGCATGCCAGCGAAGCGCGGCGTTTCATTCATTATCTGCTAAGCCCAACGGGCCAAAAAACCCTTGCTGATGCCAATACGGGGAAATACCCGGTCACACCGCTGGAAGCCGCGAATCCGCGTGCGGCGCAACAGGCTGCGCTGATGCGTCAACCAACGCTTAATTACCGTCTGATTCTCAAACGACAGCAATTGGTACAGCGTATGTTTGATACGGCTATCAGCTTTCGTCTTGCCCAGCTCAAAGATGTATGGCGAGCGCTGCACAGCGCTGAAGCGCGCCTTAAGCGCCCTCTTCCTGAAATTCGCGCTCTCTTAACTCAAGTTCCTGTGGATGCAACAAGCAGCGAAGATGAAGCCTGGCTTGCCCAGTTTGACAATAAGAGCTTTGCTGAACAGCAAATGATGGAATGGCAACGCTGGCTGCTGAATAACCAGCGCCAGGCCATTACTCAACTGGAAGCGTTGAAATGAAAAGTGGGCTAATCGTACAACGTCTGCGGAAAATGAGCATCAGCAGCAGTCTACGGGGCGCTTTTTTAATCGGCGCGCTGCTGACGCTAATTGTAAGCTGCGTCAGCCTCTATTCCTGGCACGAGCAAAGCTCTCAGATTCGTTACTCGCTGGATGAGTATTTTCCTCGTATACATGCCGCTTTTCAGATTGAAGGAAATCTCAATTTGGTGGTGGATCAACTCAACGAGTTTTTGCAGGCACCGAATACCACCGTACGACTGCAGTTGCGTAATCAAATCATCCAGTACCTGGACAAAATAGAGCGGCTCAGCCAGGGATTATCTCACCCGGAGCGTCAGCAACTGGCGGTGATATTACAGGACAGCAAGACGCTGTTATCTGAACTGGATAACGCGCTCTATAACATGTTTGTGGTACGTGAAAAGGTCAGTGAGCTGGCGGCACGTATTGACTGGCTGCACGACGATTTTAATACCGAGCTGAATTCACTGGTTCAGGACTTTACCTGGCAACAGGGAACACTGCTTGACCGGCTTGAATCCCGCCAGGGCGATGTTACCCAGTCTTTGAAACGCTCGCGTGAAGTCCAGAATGAACAACAACAGGTATATACCCTGGCGCGAATTGAGAACCAAATCGTTGACGATCTTCGCGACAGACTCAATGAACTGAAATCAGGTAATAATGACGGCACGCTGATAGAAACCCATATTCGTTATCTGGAAAACCTGAAGAAAACGGCGGATGAAAATATCCATGCGCTGGAGGACTGGCCTGTCACCATCACGTTGCGTCAGACAATAGATGAACTGCTGGAAATGGGGATGGTGAAAAATAAAATGCCGGACACTATGCGCGAATATGTTGCTGCGCAAAAAGCGCTGATGCAGGCTAATCGTACCCGAGAAGAAACACTGGGTCGGTTCAGGTCGTTGCTGGAGGTTCAGCTTGGTAACAACCACCAACAAATGCAGATGCTCAATCAACGTATGGAACAAATCGTTCGCGTCAGCGGAGGATTAATTTTGATAGCAACATTGCTGGCGCTGCTGCTGGCCTGGGGTCTTAATCATTACTTTATTCGCTCGCGGCTGGTGAAGCGCTTTACCGCACTCAATCAGGCTGTGG
>JALAGK010000077.1 GCA_022712475.1 Enterobacteriaceae bacterium | reverse complement strand
TTTTGTTTATCGCCTCTGGTGCCTTCCAGGTTGCCAGCCCGTCGGATTTGATTCCGGAGCTGCAGGGTCGTCTGCCGATTCGCGTTGAGTTACAGGCGCTGACCACAGATGACTTTAAACGCATCCTGACTGAGCCAAGTGCCTCTATCACCGTGCAGTATAAAGCGCTGATGGGCACCGAAGGGGTAAATATTGAGTTTACCGATGACGGTATCGACAAAATCGCCCAAGCGGCCTGGCAGGTTAACGAAAGCACTGAGAACATCGGCGCGCGCCGTCTGCACACGGTGCTGGAACGTCTGGTGGAAGACATTTCCTATGACGCCAGTGAACTGAGCGGCGAAACCGTTACCATTAACGCAGAATACGTCAGCAAGCATCTTGATGAGCTGGTGGCAGATGAAGATCTGAGCCGTTTTATTCTATAATCGCGCGCAACGCATTTTCATCATAGTTGATGGGGGCCCGTGCCCCCATTTTTTATTGCTGACGAGAACCATGACTCAATCGCAACCGATAAGTCCCACCCGCGCGTGGCTGGAAAGCCTGCGCCCCCGCACGCTGCCGCTGGCCTTCGCCTCGATTGTCGTCGGTAACGCGCTTGCCTGGTGGCAGGGGTTTTTTAACCCGGCCATCGCTCTGCTGGCGCTGTTAACCGCCGGGCTGCTGCAAATTCTCTCCAACCTGGCGAACGACTACGGGGATGCGGTCAAAGGCAGCGACAAACCCGATCGCCTCGGGCCGCTGCGCGGTATGCAAAAAGGCGCCATTACTCAGGCCCAAATGAAGGTTGCCCTGGCCATTGTGGTGGTGCTTATCTGCCTGTCAGGGTTAGCGCTGGTGCTGGTTGCCTGCAAAGACTTTGCAGATTTTCTTGGCTTTTTACTACTTGGCCTGCTGTCTATTGTTGCGGCTATCACCTACACCGTTGGCACGCGCCCTTATGGCTACATGGGCCTTGGCGATATTTCGGTGCTGATTTTCTTCGGCTGGCTGAGCGTGGTGGGAAGTTGGTATCTGCAAACGCACACGCTGGCGCTGTCGGTCTTTTTACCGGCGACCGCCTGCGGCCTGCTGGCAACGGCGGTGCTGAACATCAATAATCTGCGTGACATTGACAGCGACAGAGAAAACGGCAAAAACACCCTTGCTGTACGCCTGGGTCCGGAAACGGCGCGCCAGTATCACGCGGTTTTACTGATGGGCTCGCTGGTGTGCCTGGCGCTGTTTAACCTCATCTGGCTTAACAGCCTGTGGGGCTGGCTGTTTATTCTTAGCGCTCCGCTGTTGGTAAAACAGGCGCGTTTCGTGCTCACAGAGAAAGCACCGGCGGCAATGCGCCCGATGCTGGAACGCACGGTCAAAGGCGCGCTGCTGGTTAACATACTGTTTTCATTAGGCATACTACTTTCAGGCCAACATATTTAGCTGATGTGCATCAATTCACCCTTGATGACTTTGCCTGGAGTGAACTTTAAGCGATATACTGACAGCTCCAGCAGCAACTGAATGTTAAGCCTATGAAATACGATACTTCCGAGCTTTGCGACATCTACCAGGAAGATGTCAACGTCGTGGAACCGCTGTTCTCCAACTTTGGCGGACGGTCATCGTTTGGCGGGCAAATCATCACAGTAAAATGTTTTGAAGATAACGGGTTGCTGTATGAGATGCTTGAAGAGAACGGCCGCGGGCGCATCCTGCTTGTGGATGGCGGCGGTTCTATGCGACGCGCATTAATTGACGCAGATCTGGCGCGTCTGGCAGTACAAAACGAGTGGGAAGGCATTGTCTGCTACGGCGCGGTGCGCCATGTGGATGACCTGGAGGAGCTGGATATTGGCATCCAGGCCATTGCTGCTATTCCGGCTGGTGCCGCAGGCGAAGGCGTGGGTGAAAGCGATGTGCGCGTCAACTTTGGCGGCGTGACCTTCTTCTCCGGCGACCATCTGTATGCCGATAATACCGGCATTATCCTGTCTGAAGACCCGCTGGATATTGAATAAACGACAAGAAACAATAAAGGCGCCTGCAGGCGCCTTTATTTTTGGCAAAACGGAGAATCAGTTTACTTCGTCCATTTTGCCCAGCAGCGCCTGCAGACGTTCTTGCCAGACGTTGTGCTGCTCACGCAACTGCGCGTTTTCACGTTCCAGTGCTTCATGGCCACCCTGCGCCTGCTGAATTTCCTGCACCAGGCTGCCATTCTTCTCTTTCAGTTCTTCGATTTCCATCTGCAGCAACGTAATAGTATCAATCGCCTGCTGTACTTTGGCTTCCAGTTTCTCAAACACTTCAAATGACATCGTCATACCTCTCCTGACATTGCAAGGCGCAGATACCCTTCACAACAGGGCATTCTTCGTCACGAACATGAGCCGCGCCTTAAATAACTCGCGCGCACTACGTATGTGTCCGATTGTATGGAGCGTGGCATCTGCTGTCCAGCGGCGCGCCGCGGTGTTTGCGGTTTGTCTCTATTTTCGGTCAATGCTGAAACCCACCTGCCTGTACTTTCCTCTCATGGTGTTAACGAAAGAAGACAAAATGCGTCCCTCCTCACACATTCATGCGCGCATTTCTTCGCCCATCAGCGCGAAAACGCGCATTTTTATGACGCGACACACAAGTTTTGATTTCGAAATTTCTCGTTTCTGTTCGTTAACGATAAATTAACACTATGCCGACGGGCATAAGGTCACAAGGATGCTGTATTTAACAACAACTTGCTTTTTTTGCCTTCAGGACCCTGATTATGAGTCAAACAACAACGTTAAAAGGCCAGTGCATTGCGGAATTTCTCGGCACAGGACTGCTGATTTTCTTTGGCGTAGGCTGCGTTGCTGCCATGAAAGTGGCCGGTGCCACCTTCGGCCAGTGGGAAATCAGCATTATCTGGGGTCTGGGTGTGGCAATGGCGATTTATCTGACCGCTGGCGTATCAGGCGCACACCTCAACCCTGCCGTCACGGTAGCGCTGTGGC
>JALAGK010000076.1 GCA_022712475.1 Enterobacteriaceae bacterium | reverse complement strand
GTTACACGTTTGCTGAACCGATTTCGCCGCATTTGACGAATGCTTTGCGACGTGGCTTTATAAAGAGAGATGCTGTGCCATAAGGCAAGCCTGGCAAAAATATTTGGGGACATATGAACGAACAATATTCTGCTTTGCGAAGCAACGTAAGTCAGCTCGGTAAACTACTCGGGGATACTATCCGGGAAGCACTGGGAGAACATATCCTCGATCGTGTCGAGACTATTCGTAAGTTGTCTAAAGCGTCACGCTCTGGTGATGATGCCAGCCGCCAGGAGCTGCTCACGACGCTGCAAAATCTGTCTAACGACGAGCTTTTGCCTGTTGCACGCGCTTTTAGCCAGTTCCTGAATCTTGCCAATACCGCCGAGCAATACCACAGCATCTCCGCTAAAGGTGAAGCCGCCAGTAATCCGGAAGTGATTGCCAAAACCCTGAGAAAATTAAAATCGCAGCCGGATCTGAGCGATGATGCCATTCGTCGCGCCATTGAGTCGCTGTCTCTGGAACTAGTGCTGACAGCACACCCCACCGAAATAACACGCCGTACGCTCATCCACAAAATGGTGGAAGTGAACAACTGCCTTAAGCAGCTTGATAATAAGGACCTCGCTGACTACGAACGTCATCAGATTATGCGCCGCCTGCGCCAGCTGATTGCCCAGTCCTGGCACACCGACGAAATCCGCAAACACCGCCCTTCACCCATTGAAGAAGCGAAATGGGGTTTCGCCGTGGTGGAAAACAGCCTCTGGGAAGGCGTGCCGAGCTTTTTACGCGAACTGAACGAACAGCTCGAAGAGCATTTTAACTACCAGCTGCCGGTGGATTTTGTGCCGGTACGCTTCACCTCCTGGATGGGCGGTGACCGTGACGGCAACCCGAATGTCACGGCCAATATCACACGTGAAGCATTGCTGCTCAGCCGCTGGAAAGCGACCGACCTGTTCCTCAAAGACATCCAGGTACTGGTCTCTGAGTTGTCGATGGTGGAGTGCACTGATGAACTGCGCGCACTGGCCGGTGCCGAAGGCGAGCTGGAGCCGTACCGCTACATTATGAAAGGGCTGCGCTCGCAGCTCATGGCCACCCAGGCTTGGCTGGAAGCACGCCTTAAGGGTCAGAAACTGCCAAAACCGCAAGGTCTGCTGACACACAACGCCCAGCTGTGGGATCCGTTGTATGCCTGCTATAAGTCGCTGGTTGCCTGTGGAATGGGCATTATTGCCAACGGCGACCTGCTCGACACGCTACGCCGCGTGAAATGCTTTGGCGTGCCGCTGGTACGCATCGATATTCGTCAGGAAAGCACCCGCCATACCGAAGCGCTGGGTGAACTGACCCGCTATCTCGGTATTGGCGATTATGAAAGCTGGTCTGAGGCCGACAAGCAGGCCTTCCTGATTCGCGAACTGAATTCCAAACGCCCTCTGCTGCCGCGCAGCTGGGAGCCAAGCGACGACACCCGCGAAGTACTGGACACCTGCCGGGTAATTGCTGAGACGCCGCAGGGCTCCATCGCCGCTTACGTCATTTCCATGGCCAAAACACCGTCTGACGTGTTGGCCGTCCACCTGCTGCTCAAAGAAGCGGGTATTGGCTTTGCGCTGCCGGTGGCACCGCTGTTTGAAACGCTGGACGACCTGAATAACGCCAATGATGTCATGACCCAGTTGCTGAATATTGACTGGTATCGTGGCTTTATTCAGGGTAAGCAAATGGTGATGATTGGCTACTCTGACTCGGCTAAAGACGCAGGAGTGATGGCGGCTTCCTGGGCACAGTACCAGGCACAGGACGCGCTTATCAAAACCTGCGAAAAAGCGGGCATTGAGCTGACGCTGTTCCACGGGCGCGGTGGTTCTATTGGCCGCGGTGGCGCACCGGCGCATGCCGCACTGCTGTCTCAGCCGCCAGGCAGCCTCAAAGGTGGACTGCGCGTAACCGAGCAGGGCGAGATGATCCGCTTTAAATACGGACTGCCGGAAATCACCATCAGCAGTCTGTCGCTCTATACGGGCGCCATCCTTGAGGCTAACCTGCTGCCGCCGCCTGAGCCAAAACAGGAGTGGCGCAATATTATGGACGAGTTGTCGGTCCTGTCATGCAACATGTACCGCAGCTACGTGCGCGAGAATAAAGACTTTGTCCCGTATTTCCGCTCCGCCACACCGGAAGTGGAGCTGGGCAAACTGCCGCTCGGCTCACGCCCGGCCAAACGTCGTCCGACCGGCGGCGTTGAATCCCTGCGCGCCATTCCGTGGATTTTTGCCTGGACCCAGAACCGCCTGATGCTTCCTGCCTGGCTGGGTGCAGGTGCTGCGCTGCAAAAGGTAGTGGACGACGGCAAACAGGGCGAACTGGAAGCCATGTGTCGCGACTGGCCGTTCTTCTCCACGCGCCTGGGTATGCTGGAGATGGTCTTTGCTAAAGCCGACCTGTGGCTTGCAGAGTACTACGACCAACGTCTGGTCGCGCCTGAACTGTGGGGCCTCGGTAAAGAGTTGCGTAAGCAACTGGCGGCAGACATTCAGCTGGTGCTGACCACTGCTAACGATGCACATCTGATGGCCGACCTGCCGTGGATTGCCGAGTCCATCATGTTGCGTAACATCTACACCGACCCGCTTAACGTGTTGCAGGCCGAATTGCTGCACCGCTCACGCCAGGCAGAAGAGAAAGGCGAAGAGCCCGACCCACGCGTTGAACAAGCGCTAATGGTCACCATTGCAGGCGTCGCCGCCGGCATGCGCAATACCGGCTAAGCTTTCGTAACAAATAAAAAGCCTCGCCAGCCGACGAGGCTTTTTATTATCTCTCTGTCTGTTTGTGAGATGATAACCATAAATAACTTGCCAGGTTTGACGGTGAATACCGGTTTACAGGCCTGGTACCATCCTTTTCACTGATCGCCTCTCTACCTCAGACAACGCTTTACCTGGCTGTAGCATTAAGGCTAATTTAAGCTTTAGTTTTTACTTTAGCGCCAGTATTTATTCTAACAGGCGCTCTGACATGTCTTCATTAATACGTCACCGAGGTACGTTTAGCGCAATGGCGCTATTCTGGGCCTTGCTTTACTTCTGGTTCTTTTCGACCGCATTACAGGCGTACATTATGCTGACGGGCTATAGCGGCACAACCGGCCTGCGCGACTCGCTGCTGTACAGCTCTTTATGGCTTATTCCGTTTTTTTTATTCCCAAACAAAACCCGACTGATTGCCGCAGTAATTGGTGTGATTTTATGGTTAAGTTCCGCGAGCGCGCTGGCTTATTTTGTTATCTATGGTCAGGAATTTTCGCAAAGCGTCTTATTTGTGATGTTTGAAACCAATGCCAATGAAGCCAGTGAATTTGCCAGTCAGTACTTCAGTCTGAAATTATTAATTATTCTGTTACTTTACACGGCAGTTGCGCTATTTCTCTGGACGCGCCTGCGACCGGTTTATATCCGCACGCCGTGGCGCTATGGCGTGGCCGCCGCTATTTTTTACGGGTTGATTATCCAGCCGCTATTTAGTGATGTGGTCCTTAATAAAAATAGCATGGTCTCAGCGGTGAATGCCTTAAATTCACGTATGGAACCTGCCGCACCGTGGCAGCTTGTCAGCAGCTATGTGCAATATCGCAACCAACTTAACAGCCTGGAAAGCCTGCTTTCTAAAAACAGCACGCTGCCACCGTTGGCCGACCTTAAAGACAGCTCTGGCAACGCACCGCGCACGCTGGTGCTGGTCATTGGTGAATCCACACAGCGCAACCGCATGAGCCTGTACGGCTATGTGCGTGAAACCACCCCAAAACTCGACGCGCTGCGCAACAGCGACCCTAACTTCACTGTCTTTAACGACGTCGTCACCTCGCGTCCGTACACCATTGAAATTCTGCAACAGGCACTCACCTTCGCCAACGAGCAAAATCCAGACCGCTATCTCACTACGCCTTCGTTGATGAACATGATGAAACAGGCAGGTTATAAAACCTTCTGGATAACGAACCAACAGACAATGACCGCTCGTAACACCATGTTGACGGTCTTCTCTCGTCAAACGGACAAGCAATATTATATGAACCAACAGCGCACCCAGAGCGCACGTGAATACGACACCAACGTGCTGACACCGTTTAAGGCCGTACTCAACGATCCGGCACCGAAAAAATTTATCGTCGTGCATTTGCTGGGGACACATATTAAATATCAATATCGCTATCCCGAACTGGCGAAATGGGACCGTTTCACCGGAAAAACTGACCATGTTCCTGCTAATCTGAACCAGGAGCAGCAGGCAACGTATAACGATTATGACAACGCCAATCTGTATAACGACAATGTGCTGTCACAGCTTATCGCAGATTACAAAGCCACGGACCCGAACGGTTTTATGCTCTATTTTTCCGATCACGGGGAAGAGGTTTATGACACCGCACCGCACACTCTCCAGGGGCGCAATGAGTCCAACCCTACACGCGCTATGTATACCATTCCTTTCTTTGTCTGGACCTCAGATAAATGGCAGTCTGCCAATCCGCGCGATTTACGCGCCGATGTGAACCGCAAATTCAGTCTAATGAACCTTATCTATACCTGGTCCGATCTGGCACGCCTGAGCTACGACGGTTACGATCCGACGCGATCGCTGGTAAACCGGCAATTCGTGCAAACGCCACGCTGGATTGGCAACCCTTACCAGAAAGATGGGTTGCGTGATTTTGATACCTTACCGGACGGCACAAGAAATGCCCCGATAATGCAATAATCTCTCAATTAAGGGAGGATAATGCCTCCTTTTTTTATCTCAACATCCGCAGCTTTCGCCTTCAACCCTGCGCCGCACAGCAAAAGTGCTACGCTCAAAACAAGCCTGAGATTCTCTCTGGCATGGAGGTGAGTTATGCGACTTAGCTTATTAGCCTTGCTGGTAGTAATACTGACGGGCTGCGCATCTGGCTATGATGAAGACAGCGAGACGGCCAACAGACAACCCATTAATGTGGATGTGCAGAACCTCTATTCCCTGGACACTAACGGCGATTTACGCCGCAACACGCAAACACAACAAATGCAGGGTCAGGAGAATCGTAGTATGGATGGAGGAACAAGGTTTGGATGGTAACGGGTACGCACCGCTTTCCCGTAGACTTTTTTAATTCACACGAAAGCCTATTGCTTAGCGCTATTCGTACACGCAGCATAATCGCATTGCGAGACGTTTCTATGCCGAAAACGCATGAAAAAAGCCGGGTAGATTTGCTGTACCCGGCTTACGGTAACCACACTTAGAGTTTGAAGCGGTTCACCACGTCGGCAAGCTGGTTAGCCTGTTTCTCCATTGACCTTGCCGCCACAGAAACCTGCTCGACCAGCGATGCATTCTGCTGCGTGGTGCCCTCAAGCTGGCTGACAGCGGCGTTCACCTGCTCAATGCCCGCACTCTGCTCACGGCTTGCCGTTTTCACTTCGCCTATCAGTGCAGAGACGTTTGACACCGAACGCATGAGTTCATCCATGGTCGCCCCGGTGTCGTGAACCAAACGACTACCCTCCTGCACGCTACTGACCGACTCTTCAATTAGCGCGCGAATTTCTTTCGCTGAACCCGAAGAGCGTTGCGCCAGGCTCCTGACTTCAGAGGCAACCACGGCAAAACCGCGCCCTTGCTCACCTGCCCTGGCAGCTTCAACAGCCGCATTCAGTGCAAGAATATTGGTCTGGAAGGCAATACCGTCAATCACGTTCACGATGTCAGACACGCGACGCGATGAGGACTCAATATCATCCATCTTTTCTACCGTCTGGCTTAATAATGCTTCACCACGCTGGGCAACCGCCGAGGCCTGCGCCGTCAGTTCGTCAGCATGGGCCGCATTGTCCGCATTCTGTGCCACGGTCCCGGTAATTTCCTCCATAGAAGCCGCAGTCTGCACCAGGGATGCCGATTGCTCTTCGGTACGTGATGAGAGATCGATATTGCCCTGCGTTATCTGATGCGATGCGCTGGCTATCGCCTGTGCGCTGCTGCTTACCTGCTGTAGCAATCCCTGTAGATAACTGATAAAGCCGTTGAAACTTTGGGCGACCGCATTGAACTCCGGACTCTTGCTCTCAGGCAGACGCTGGGTCAAATCCGCACCGCCAGCAGAAAGCGCACTCAGGTTATTATTGAGCATACGCAGATTGTTCATCACAGTACGGATCATTGCGACCAGTATAATCATTAAAATCAGCACCAGTGGGATTTGAACCATGCCAAGACGCGTCAAAATGCTGCTGGTCTGTTTACTGAGCAGCATGCTGTCAATGTCACTTACCACATACCAGGGGCTCCCGGGCACCGGGTAAACAAACAACGTATGCGCACCGTTCGGGCCTTGATATTCCTTTTCCTGTGACGACCTGCCCGCCTGAGCCAGCATCTGCTGCAACGTCTCCACACCCGGCAACGACAGCTCGCTGATATTTGGCATACCGGATGTCTCCAGTGCAGGCTGGCTGTTGCCCACCACTTTGCCGTCAGCCTCAACAATGAGCACGTTACCGTTAAGGGCCTCGCTCATGGTGCGTGCGAGATGGTTAAAAAAGCCCAGCGTTACGTCAATCGTGGCAACTCCCCAAAGGGTGCCGTTGCGATAAATCGGCATGGCGCAGTTGGTGCGCGGCTGCGTACTGGCGGCATCAATATAGGCCTTCGCCCACGCACATTCCCCTTTTACGCCGTTTTGCGCATCGCGGTGCCAGGGCTGCTCCCAGTAATTGAGTGACTCAGGCTGGTTCCACACCGTATTCAGTCGCAGCACGTTGCTGTCGTCACGGGCAAAAAAGGTACTGAATTTATCTCGCCCTGCTTCACGTACACCCGGCAGCGGCCATATGCCGCCGCCAAAAACATTGCTGTCACCGTACTGGTTAACCAGTGCAGCGAGCTGCTGGGCGATTTGCGGGCTGTCGAGTAACGCGACGGTTTCGGTGATGCTTCGCTGTTGGGACTGAACACGCGTCATCTGTTCGG
>JALAGK010000075.1 GCA_022712475.1 Enterobacteriaceae bacterium | reverse complement strand
GTGGAAAGCCCTATGTCCATAGAGGAAAAATACAGCCCTGTCAGGTCTTTATCACGCCAGCGACGCGGAACTCGCTTTCTAATCTGCGCGCGATGCAGGTCAATAACAGAAATTTTCAACTGTTCACTATCGGGCGCACAGGGTAAATCCAGCAGGAAATGGCATAAATAACAATCACGGTGATTCACACCCCCACGGTGCATTTTACCGACCATCTCAGCCACACGCTGAATAATGGCCCGTTTATGACGTACAATTGGTGGGCGAGTCTTCCAGTCAGCACAGTAATCTTCAAGGCTGACAGCAGGACTTAAATCTTCTGTGATGATAAACGATGTGCGCCGCAACGGATTGATACCCTTTTGCCCAAAGGCCTTTCCCGTCATCGTATCTACGCCCAGTGTCGTCAGGCGGTGAATGGCAAACCACTCGCGATCGGCGCCCAGCACCGGCAAACGTAGAGAAATGAGATTCTTCAGCACCTCTTTGAGCGTGGTTCCGTGATGGTATTTCAGAAAATAGCCTTTACCGTGCAGCTCAAAACGTAACGTACGTCGGGTCTCAAGCGCTCTGAAAACCTCGCCGTCCAGTTTTGTGACCTCGTTAAACGCATCTTTTCCACGCCACAACGATGAGAAGGGCTCTTTAAGCTCAAGCATGTTCACAACCTAAAATAATATCGGCCGCTTTGTCTGCCAGACTGTATAAGTCGGCAGTATCTGCGTAGTGCCGGGCATGACGAACCCAGCTTTCACGCAGTGGCTCGTCCTCCAGCGCGCGCCTGAGTTCATGGTTTAGCGCCTCCTGCCTGAAAGGTTCGGCAATCACGGCTCCGCACTGCGCCTTCTCAATATGATGTGCGTAGCCACAAACTTCCGTCGTGATAACAGGAAGGCCCGCGACAATGGCCTCCAGCAGCACAATACCGGCAGCTTCCTGCACAGCAGGGTGAATCAGCACATCCGCCGCTGCCATGAGCTCAGAAATATCATCGCGTCCAACAAAAAACCGTACGTTATCAGCTATACCCAGTTGGCGGGCAATGTCCTGGTACTTTGCCGCTTTATCCTGCCCAACAATCATAAACACCACGCGCTGACGAATCGCCTGCGGGAGTGCCGCCAGCGCACGCAGGGAGCGCTCAACGCCTTTACGTCGAAAGTCAGACCCAACCTGTAACAGTAAAAGCCTGTCGTCACCCACGCTATTCTTCTCGCGGTAAATCCTGCGACTGTCAGGGATTTGGTTGCTGTATTTCCGGTCCGGATAAATACCCGGCGGTAAAAGGTGGATGCGAGAGTCTTCAGTCTGATAATGCTTTTGAAAATCGTGCCGCTGGCCTTCCGTCAGCAATAATATGTCGGTCTTCTCACCTTGCTGAAAAACCGCTTTTTCAAACGCAGCATAATGCTTATAGCGTGACGTTAATTTGTAAAAAAAGCCTTTTTCTCGTTCTACCTTTTCGGCATAGCAAACATCGGCGGCATAATAAACATCCAGCCCCGGCATTTTGTTAAAGCCAACAACCTTATCAACGGGATGCTGCGCAAGATACTTTCTCACCCCTGCACAATATTGCGCATTTCTGCCGTGATTAGTGCGGGCGGTAACCGGGACAAGGTGAATATCCAGATGTTCAGGGCGCTCACCTTGCCATTGCTGGGTGAATATCTGCACGTGATGCCCACGCGCCGCAACAGTCTGAGCAACGCGCATGAAATCGCGTTGTAATCCGCCGTAAGGGAAATATTTGTATAAACAAAAAGCGATGTTCATGAGCGCGTATCCGGATCCCACTGCAGGGAAACTTTCCCCGCTCCTGAAATGGTTATGTATGCATCCCTGAACAAAGACCACGCACTGGCGTTGCCATCATTGGTTCACCGGACACAAACTGCAAAATTGGCGGCAAGTGTACCACTTCCTGGCCCACAAACCGACAGAATGCTTTTTATACGAAACCATATTATTACATCAAACTTTTTAAGGTCATTACCAACCACACATAAGGTTTCCTGTCAAAACAGAATGCCTGCATGCCCAAACCCCATAACCACGCGCTATTTACATCAGATTATGCATTTACCAGCGTGATATCCTTCAGGTAAACCGCGAAAGTAATAGCAATGCCACGGCTAAATACATAGAATCCCCGCATGTTCCCAGCATAAGTATGTACCATGCTCCAGTTGCTTTACACCGCGCTGTTTTACCTTATCCAACCCCTGATCTGGATTCGGCTATGGGTGCGCGGCCGTAAGGCGCCGGCCTACCGCAAACGCTGGGGCGAGCGCTACGGTTTTTACCGCCAACCGCTTCAGAAGGGCGGCATTATGCTGCACTCCGTTTCCGTTGGTGAAACGCTGGCCGCCATTCCCCTGGTCCGTGCGCTGCGTCATCGTTATCCGTCGCTGCCTATCACCGTCACCACGATGACGCCGACCGGTTCTGAGCGCGTGCTATCTGCTTTTGGGCGTGACGTGCAACACGTCTACCTGCCTTATGATTTGCCAGATGCCATCAATCGCTTCCTCAATAACGTCGAGCCCAGGCTGGTACTGGTCATGGAAACCGAGTTATGGCCCAACCTGATTGCCGCTCTACATCGCCGTGAGATCCCGCTGGTTATTGCCAACGCCCGACTTTCTGCCCGCTCGGCCAAAGGTTATGCCCGGCTCGGTAAATTTGTCCGTACGCTGCTGCGCCGTATCACGCTGATTGCCGCGCAAAATGAAGAAGATGGTGAGCGCTTTATTGAGCTTGGCGCCAGGCGTGCGCAACTTTCTGTCACCGGTAGCCTGAAGTTTGATATTTCCGTCACGCCACAGATGGCAGCAAAATCGGTGACGCTGCGTCGCCAGTGGGCACCTCATCGCCCGGTCTGGACAGCAGCCAGCACGCATGAAGGCGAAGAAAGCGTTATCCTTGCCGCACACAAAGCGCTGTTACAGCAGTTTCCTAACCTGCTGTTGATTCTGGTGCCGCGTCATCCTGAACGCTTCCCTGATGCTATAGCGCTGGTGCGTGACGCAGGCTTGAGTTACATCACGCGCTCTTCCGGCGAAGTTCCATCGGGCAGCACACAGGTCGTGGTGGGTGATACCATGGGTGAGCTAATGTTGCTTTATGGTATGTCTGATCTCGCGTTTGTTGGCGGCTCGCTGATTGAGCGCGGCGGCCATAACCCGCTGGAGCCTGCCGCG
>JALAGK010000074.1 GCA_022712475.1 Enterobacteriaceae bacterium | reverse complement strand
TTTGGGGAAGGATGAGAAGCTTCGACTAAGGTTCGCGTCGAGCGCAGCGAGAAAACGTTGCCACAGGCAACGGCACGAAGGGTGAGTCGCAATGCGACGAATCATCCTTCCCCACCCCCATCTTAAAAATACTCACCCAAATTCAGTAAACTCTCCGTCCTGACGTATTGCACCTTTGGGGAAGGATGAGAAGCTTCGGCCAGGGTTCGCTATCAACACTCTCCATTCTGAACCTCCCCTTACCTCCAACCAGTCAGCACCCAACGTCGCCTTTATCCAAAACACCAAACCCGCATAAAAATAAAAAACCAGCCGAAGCCTAATGCTGGGCACTTAAGCATTTTTATGAACAGAAATTCATTTTAATGCTCAATAATGTGACGATTTTCGAGGCCCGAGTCATCGGGCCTTTTTTCATTCCTTTAAGCAGATGAGCAGCGCACCCGTTCGTCTTTAACGTGCACAGGCATACAGAATGGGGTTGCTGACCTCCGCTGAAATCGGCGAGCCGCAGGCTGAATGCCGGGAGGTGAGCACACCGCGAAGCGGCGATTTCCTTGCGGGACCACGAGGATTGTTAAGGAGCGCGCGGGAGCGCTCCTTAACCCGTTCACCGCAAATAAAGTCCCATTTGGTGTCGCGCTTCAGGTGAACGGAACATTCACCAGTCCTTAAACGACCAGCATTAACCTCAGGGCTGCTTTTTTCCATTGATGCCCGACAAACTACTTAAGCAACAACGACAGTTCCAGCGCGGCGTCCTGTAGGGCGGGCAACACCTGCTCGCGTAGTGCCTGGGCTGACACCTGGCCTGCATGTACGCCTACGTTTAGCGCGGCCTCCACCTGACCATGCGGGTTATAGAGTGGTACGGCAATAGAGCGCAGCCCCATTTCCAGTTCCTGATCGTTGAGCGCATAGCCCTGCTGGCGCACCCGCTGCAACTCCTCGCGCAGTTTTGAAACGGACCCAATCGTCTGTGGCGTGTAGCGAATCATATTGATGCGCCCCAGAAAATCGTTTAACTGCTCTTCCGGCAGGTGGCTTAGCAGTACGCGCCCCATTGAGGTTGACCAGGCGGGCAGGCGGCTACCCACGTCCAGATCGATAGTCATGATGCGTGCGCCAGAAGCACGGGAAATGTACAAAATATCGTCACCGTCCAGTACGGCAATGGAGCAGGATTCGTTCAGGCGCGTACTCAGTGCTTTTAACACCGGTTGCGCTGATTTAGCCAGCGGCGTGGAGGCAAGCCAGGCGTGGCCGAGCGATAAAATGCGTGGGCGTAGCTGGAAGTTTTTGCCGTCTTCGGCGTACACAAACCCCAGTTTGCCAAGGGTGTACAGACAGCGGCGCACCGCCGCGCGCGGGATACCGGTCTTCTGGCTAATCTGTGAAATCGACAATACCCGGCGCTGCGGCGTAAAGGCCTGAATCACTTCCAGTCCGCGTGCCAGCGAAGCCATAAAATTGGGGTCGCCTTTAAACGGGTCTCGCTCACCACCTGCGTATTCTTCGCGCTCTTGTTCCATTTGTTACCCCTGTTTTTCGCCTTCGATCACACTCTGAAAAGAAAGATACACGATGTTCGATAATCGCACCATATTTCGATTATCGCCCTTGACCGTCATCGCGAGCAGGCTCACATTCTGAACAAAGAACGCAACGTTGTGCGATGCCCGCACAATCCGGGAGCAGAGTAATGATTGACAAGAGTGTGACCTCGCCTGAAGACGCCGTCGCTGATATTCACGACGGTGCCACCATTATGATTGGCGGTTTTGGCCCTGCCGGGCAGCCTACCACGCTGATTGATGCGCTCATTGCCCACGGCGCGAGCAATCTCACCATCATCAATAACAACGCCGGCAACGGTGAAGTGGGTCTGGCGGCGCTGCTCAAGGCAGGTCGGGTACGCAAGATGATTTGCTCTTTTCCCCGCCAGGTGGATTCACAGATTTTTGACGATCTTTATCGGCGCGGCAAAGTCGAGCTGGAGTTGGTACCGCAGGGGAATCTGGCCGCACGCATTCAGGCGGCAGGCTCAGGCCTCGGCGCGGTGTTTACGCCCACCGGTTATGGCACGCCGCTTGCCGAAGGCAAAGAAACACGCGAAATCGATGGGCGTCACTATGTACTGGAATATCCCATTAAAGCGGATTTTGCGCTGATTAAGGCACACCACGGCGACCGTTGGGGCAACCTGGTTTACCGCAAGGCGGCGCGTAATTTTGGGCCGATTATGGCAACCGCTGCGACCACCACCATTGCTGAAGTGAGCCGCCTTGTGGCGCTGGGCGAACTGGACCCGGAGAACATCATTACGCCGGGAATATTTGTGCAGCGTGTGGTGTCGCTCGAACCCTGTGCTCATGCGGCGCAGCGTGCGTAAGGAGAAGAGAATGCAAAAACTGACCCGTGACGAAATGGCGCAGCGCGTGGCGCGCGACATCCCGGAAGGTGCCTACGTGAACTTAGGCATTGGCCTGCCAACTCGTATTGCCAATTATCTGCCTGCGGATAAAGAAGTGTTTCTGCACAGCGAAAACGGCCTGTTGGGCATGGGGCCAAAACCTGCGCCGGGAGAAGAAGATCCTGAGCTCATCAACGCCGGTAAAGAGTACGTTACGCTGCTGACCGGCGGCTGCTTTTTCCACCACGGTGATTCGTTTGCCATGATGCGTGGCGGCCATCTGGATATTTGTGTGCTGGGTGCCTATCAGGTGTCAGCCAACGGCGACCTTGCTAACTGGAGCACTGGCGCACCGGATGCCATTCCGGCAGTGGGTGGGGCAATGGATCTTGCTATTGGCGCGCGTCAGGTGTTTGTGATGATGGATCATCTGACCCGCGACGGGCAGAGCAAGCTGGTAGAAACCTGCACCTATCCACTCACTGGCGTGGCTTGCGTTAGCCGCATTTATACCGACCTTGCGGTAATCGATATCACCAAACGTGGGCCAGTGGTGCGAGAGATCTTCAACGGCCTCTCTTTTGAGGAGTTGCAGCGTATCACTCCGGTCAAACTAACCTTTGAACAACTGGCACAAAGCGCGTAAGGAACTATGATGAATCAGGCATTTATCTGTGATGCAGTACGTACTCCCTTTGGGCGTTTTGGTGGCTCGCTCGCTACCGTGCGGGCTGACGATCTGGCTGCGCTGCCTATCAAGGCGTTAATTGCACGCCACCCAAACCTTGACTGGAGTCAGGTTGACGATGTGCTGTATGGCTGCGCCAACCAGGCGGGTGAAGATAACCGCAACGTGGCGCGCATGGCGCTGTTGCTGGCGGGGCTGCCAGAAACGGTGCCGGGCAGCACGCTTAACCGTCTGTGCGCCTCAAGTCTGGACGCTATCGGTACTGCGGCGCGCGCTATTAAAAGCGGTGAGACCAATCTGATGATTGCTGGTGGTGTGGAGAGCATGTCACGTGCGCCGTTTGTTATGGGCAAAGCGGAAACGGCCTTCAGCCGCAGCGCTCGCCTGGAAGACACCACCATTGGCTGGCGTTTTATCAACCCGCAGATGAAGGCTGTGTTTGGTGTTGACTCTATGCCAGAAACAGCAGAAAACGTAGCAGACGACTTTAATATCAGTCGCGAAGATCAGGATGCTTTTGCCATGCGTAGCCAGCTGCGCACCGCCAGAGCGCAGGAAATGGGTCTGTTTGCTGACGAGCTTATTCCGGTTTCCGTTCCACAGCGCAAGGGCGATCCGCTGCTTTTAACTGTGGATGAGCACCCGCGCGCCACCTCGCTGGAAACACTGGCGAAACTGAAAAGTGTGGTTCGCCCCGGCGGAACGGTGACTGCGGGTAATGCTTCAGGCGTTAACGACGGTGCCTGTGCGTTGCTGATTGCCAGCGAACTGGCGATGCGCACTCATGATTTGCAGCCGCTTGCACGCGTGGTGGGTGTGGCTACAGCCGGCGTAGCGCCGCGCATTATGGGCTTTGGCCCGGCGCCGGCGGTGCGCAAAGTGCTGGCGCAGACCGGGCTTACGCTTGAGCAGATGGATGTGATTGAACTTAACGAAGCCTTCGCCGCCCAGGCGCTGGCGGTTATGCGCGACCTTGGTCTGCCGGATGATGCTGAACACGTCAATCCGAACGGTGGCGCCATTGCACTGGGTCATCCGCTGGGGGCATCCGGCGGGCGTATCGCCATGACGGCGGCGTACCAGCTTAAGCGTACCGGTGGGCGTTATGCGCTGTGCACCATGTGTATTGGTGTCGGGCAGGGGATCGCGCTGATTCTTGAGAGGGTATAAGGAGCATTAATGGGACTGTACTCGCCGCTATTTCATGATTCGCCGCTGGCGGATTTTTTCAGCGAACGCGCGACGCTACAGGGGATGCTGGATTTTGAAGCGGCGCTGGCGCGCGCGCAGGAGCAATGTGGCGTGATCCCGCAGTCAGCGGTATCACCCATAGAAGCGGCGTGTCGGGCAGAATATCTTGATGCCTCAGCACTGGCGCAGGCCGCCGCCAGCGCGGGTAACCTCGCCATTCCATTGGTTAAACAGCTAACGGCAGTGGTGAAGGCGCAGGACGAACAGGCGGCACGCTACGTGCACTGGGGCGCAACCAGCCAGGACGTCATTGACACCGGTATGGTTGTGCAGCTGCGTGGGGCGCTGGTACAGGCTGAACGGCTACTGGTGAAACTTATGCAGGCGCTGGCGCTACAGGTGCAGACCCATGCCGACAGCGTCATGCCGGGTCGTACCTGGCTTCAGCACGCGCTACCCACGACTTACGGCCTGAAACTGGCAGGAACGCTTGATGCGCTACTGCGTTGGCATGAACGACTGCGGGAGTTAATGCCGAGGCTACTGGTATTACAGTTCGGCGGTGCTACGGGCACGCTTGCCTCATTGAAGGAAAGCGGCCCGCAGGTGTCGCAGGCGTTGGCTCAGCAGCTAAAACTCGGCCTTGCGGATACGCCGTGGCATACCCAGCGTGACCGGTTGCTGGAAGTTGCAGGGTGGTTTGCAGGCCTTAGCACCACGCTTGGTAAATTTGCCGGGGATTTTGCTTTGCAGATGCAGACCGAGGTTGCCGAAGTCGCTGAGCCAACGGCAGAAGGCAAGGGTGGGTCATCCACCATGCCGCACAAGCGTAATCCGGTCACCTGTGCGGCTATTCTCAGTACCGTTACTCGCATTCCAGGGCTGATGGCAATGCTCTATACGGCCCAGCTTCAGCAGCACGAACGTGCGCTCGGCGGTTGGCAGGCAGAATGGCAGACGCTGCCGGAACTGGCAACGTTGACAGGCGGCGTACTGCACAACAGCCTGGTGCTGGTGGAGGGCATGCAGGTATTTACCGACCGCATGCGACAGAACCTCGACATCACACACGGGCTGATTATGGCAGAGGCCGTCACGCTTGCGCTGGCTGAACATATCGGTAAGGCAGCGGCACATCACCGCATAGAGCAGCTTTGCCACCGGGCGCTGGACGGCGGCGAGCCGCTACAAACGCTGCTGGAGCAGGATGAACAGGTTAGCCAGTACCTTGGCAACCAACAGATAGCTCAGCTTCTTGACCCATCCACCGCCACCGGCAGCGCCAGTCACTTTTTGCACCAGGTGCTGGCGCGCTTCAGGAATTCATTATGACCATTCATTATCAACTCGACGGGCGCGCTGATGCGCCGGTTATCGTGCTCTCTAACTCGCTCGGCACCACACTTTCTATGTGGGAGGGACAACTGGAAGCATTGCAGGCGCATTTTCGTGTACTGCGCTACGACACACACGGTCACGGGCGCACCACGAAGCAGGGTAAAGTCACGCTGGCTCAGCTGGGTGAAGATGTGCTGAGCGTGATGGCGCAGGCGGGCGTGAAAAAAGCCCATTTCTGCGGTATTTCAATGGGCGGTATCACTGGTCTGTGGCTGGCGCGTTTTGCGCCGGAGCATTTTTACAGCATCACGGTTGCTAACAGTGCAGCCAAAATTGGCGAGCAGGCGAACTGGCTGTCGCGCGCTCGTACCGTGCGCCAGGAGGGGATGGGTGTGGTTGCCGCAGGTTCAGCAGACCGCTGGTTTACGCAGGCGTTTCGCCAGCATCATCCGGCAGAGGTTGAATCGCTGGTGCATCAACTGGCAACCAGCAATGCGGAAGGTTATGCCGAATGTTGCGAGGCACTGGCCGCAGCGGACTTGCGTGCTGAGGTTGCAGACATTCGCCTTCCGCTGCTGCTGATTGCCGGCGAAGACGATCCGGTGACGACGGTAGCTGACAGTGAGTTTTTACGTGACCAGGTGACTGGAGCCAGCGTTGTGACGCTCCCCGCGTCACATCTGTCCAATATTGAACAACCGGCTTTATTTAACGCCGCTCTGTTGGGCTTTTTACAAAAGGGATAACGCAATGAATGACGATGATCGCTATCAGCAGGGTATGGAGGTGCGTCGTGCGGTGCTGGGTGATGCCCATGTTAATCGGACATTGGACAACCTCAGCCCGTTAAACGACGAATTTCAGAACTTCATCACACGCTATGCCTGGGGTGAAACCTGGACGCGTCCGGGATTAAGCCGCCATACCCGAAGCATGATAACCATTGCCATGCTAATCGCCCTTAATCGCGAAGCCGAGCTAAAAATGCATCTGCGCGCTGCGTTCAATAACGGCGTAACGCGTGATGAGCTTAAAG
>JALAGK010000073.1 GCA_022712475.1 Enterobacteriaceae bacterium | reverse complement strand
ATATATACCTGACGACTGACGGTGCGACCGGCGTCGTGCGGGCGTTTTTTTATTGTATGGAGTCTCTGATGAATTCAACAAAAACACCGTCACTGGTGTGGCTGTATCTTGCAGCTATTGTTTGTCTGCTCCTCGGTCTGGCATCCGTCGCCGGGGGGATTTGGCTGTTCAGCCTGGGAGGCTCAGCGTATTTTCTGCTTGCTGGTCTGGCATCGCTTGCCACTGGTTTCTTGCTGCTACGGCGTAAACGCAGCGCACTGTGGCTATATACGCTGCTACTGCTTACGAGCACCGTCTGGCATTTATCGATACACTCACCAAACCCCACTCGCCATACTTTTCTTGTTTTGTCTAAGATAAAAATTTCACTCTTGCGGATTATCCTAATCCTCCTGAATCTGCGTAAAATACTCCAACAACCACGGAGCAAAAGGAGATGCGATGTACCGTTGGAATACACTGGCGTTTGTCGCTATTGCACTGACCCTTCAGGCCAGTAACGCTAAGGCAGAGACCTGCCACAAAGCAGAACAGCAGGATTTGCTGTGCCTCACGCCGGTTAACGGCGTCCATCAGCGCAGCAGCGCGCAGACGACTTCAGGCAATAACGCGCTTACCTCATCTGCCTCGTTCTGGGGCAGCACATCGATTGCTTCTGACGTTACCCCGAGTGATGCGCAGGACCGACCATTGCCCGAAAACGCCGGGATTACCTCGCATACTGATGCGTGGGGCAAAACCACTTACTACAATCTGCACGGCCTGGCGATAGGCTCATCGACCAAAGATATTGCGGGCAATGTGCACTATCGCGATCAAAACGGCACTGAGGTGGACCGCCTCTGGTAGTCGTATACCGGCGTGTTCTGGTGGCTTTATTCAGGCTGCGCCGGTAAATGCGTAAAGCCTCACTGATACTGAGTGAACTCGTACTCCAGGCAGTGCCGTACCTGTTGTTGCTTTGCTTACAGACAGTACACAGCAGTCTGCGGCAACCACACTTTTCGCTCGACTTTTCAGATAGCCATTATCAGATACACTCAATTTATCCTTCCCCGTCAGACGGATATATCCGTGGAACATATCGATCATATTCTGATAGTCGACGACGACCGCGATATTCGTAGTTTGATTGCCGATTATTTGCAAAAGGCTGGGCTGCGTACCAGCGTGGCGGCCAGTGGTAAGCAAATGCGTGCCATGCTGGCAGGCATGCCAGTGGATTTGATTGTGCTGGACATCATGATGCCCGGTGATGATGGGTTGGCGTTATGCCGGGAGCTGCGCAGCGGGCCAAATAAAACCATACCTGTGCTGATGCTAACCGCACGTGGTGAGGATACCGATCGCATTGTTGGCCTGGAAATGGGCGCAGACGATTATCTGGTGAAGCCTTTCGTTGCCCGCGAACTGCTGGCACGCATTAAAGCCATCCTGCGCCGCGCCCGTATGCTGCCACCAAACTTACAGGTTACTGAGGCCGGGCGACTGCTGGCATTTGGCGACTGGCATCTTGATACGTCCGCGCGCCATCTGCTGGATAACGACGGGCTGGCTGTGGCGCTCAGCGGTGCCGAGTACCGTCTGCTACGGGTTTTTCTCGATCATCCTCAGCGGGTGCTCAACCGCGATCAGTTGCTGAATTTTACCCAGGGGCGCGATGCGGAGTTGTTTGAGCGCTCAATTGATCTGCTGGTGAGCCGCCTGCGTCAGCGCCTGAATGATGATGCACGGGATCCGGCCTATATTAAAACCGTGCGCAGCGAAGGCTATGTTTTCGCGATGCCGGTGGCGATTAAAGAGGCGCAGGTGTGAGTCTGTGGCCGCGTTCGCTGCTTTCGCGTTTACTAATGATTGTGCTGTTAGGGCTACTGTTGGCAAACGCGCTAACGCTGAGTTTGTTAATGATTGAGCGCATCAGTAGTGCGCGCAGTGTCATGCTGGGAAATCTGGAATACGATGTAGCAACCAGTGTCGCTATCCTTGATCGGGTGACGGTACAGGAAAGGCCGACCTGGCTTAAACGTGTTGATCGTGAAAACTACCGTTACCTGCTTACGCCGGGCACGACAGGAAATTACCCCACCAGCCGCCGCTCGCGTGATACCGCGCGTTCACTTGAGCTGGCGCTGGGCAAGCGTTATCACCTGCGCATTAATGCGGTGCCCGGCGTGCAGGAGCGTGTACAGGCGCATCTGCACCTGGGCGACGGTCAGCCGCTCACCATTGATATTCGCCCGCGCCTTACCCCTGTTGCTCGCTGGCTACCCGCCATGCTGTTTGTTCAACTGCTGTTACTTATTCTGTGCGCCTGGCTGGCGGTCCGCCAGGTCGTCAAGCCGCTCACGCGCTTTACCCACGCGGTGGAGCAATGGGCTCCGGGAACGCTTGCGAGCAGTGCCATGGATGAGCGTGGGCCGCGGGAAGTGCGCCATGCGGCGCGGGCGTTTAACGCCATGCAGGCGCGATTGCAGCATCATCTCAAGGAGCGAGAGCGCATCCTGGCCGCCATCTCGCACGATTTGCAGACGCCTATTACACGTATGAAGCTGCGCGTCGAAACGGCAGTGCAGCCGGAACTGCGCGATAAGCTATTGCAGGATCTCAGCGAGATGACCCATCTGGTACGAGAGGGTATCGCCTACGCACGTGCGTCGGAAGACCTTGAAGAACCGCTGCTTTTACTCAATCTTAACGCGTTTATCGACAGTCTGGTCTGTGACTATCAGGATGTTGGACAAGCGGTAATATTTACGCCTGCGCCGGGTAATTCAGCATTCTCCACCCGGCCCAGCGCACTGCGCCGCATTCTGACTAACCTGATTGATAATGCCCTTAAATTTGCCGGGAGTGCGTCCCTTTACCTGGAGATGCCCCATGATGGCGGTGTAGAAATTGTTGTGGAAGATGACGGACCCGGGATTGTCCCACAGGACCTGGAGGCCGCCATGTTGCCCTTCTGGCACGGCGAGCGTTCGCGTAACCGCGATACCGGTGGGACCGGTCTGGGACTGGCGATTTCCCGCCAGCTTGCCCTGAAGCTTGGGGGCGATTTACGTTTGGCCAACCGTCCTCAGGGGGGGCTCCAGGCACGCCTTTCACTACCGCAGACGAGATAAGCTGCCCGGCGATAAATTGTCTCGTACTGTATCTGTCGCCCGGTACGTCACGCAGTGCCACAATTCGCTTTCTTTCTGACATGTCCTGCATACATTCCCATCTTCTAATAGCCGCAGCGCCGCCGATTTTTAATGTGCGGTTTTGACAATCCACGGGTTGAATGCGCTGCCCATCAGGCTGGCGCTTTATGGGAGGTGACGATGACGCTATTTATTGCCTGGCTTGGTGGGATGCTCTCGCTATTAAGCCCTTGTACGCTGCCGGTTATTCCGCTGTTGTTTGCCGGTGCCCAGGGGCGACGGCGCAACCTTCTGGCATTGTTTAGCGGCATGACGCTAATGTTTGTGCTGATAGCGATGCTGGCGTTGGCAGGCGGAGCATGGGCCGTGCATGCCAGCGCTGTAGGGCGAGTGCTGGCGCTGGTGCTGATGAGCACGATGGCGCTGTCGCTGTTGTCAGAGCGGGTCGCGCAGTGGGTGATGCGCCCGGCGGTATGGCTGGGAAATCGGCTTGATGAGCGCAGTCGCCAGTACGGCGGCTGGCTTGCCTCGCTGCTGGCAGGCACAGCGGTGGGGCTGCTTTGGGCACCGTGTGCCGGACCAGTGTTGGGCGCAATTCTTGCTACAGCAATGTTGCATGGTATATCCGCTCAGGCAGGGGGGCTGTTACTGGCTTACGGCGGCGGTGCTGCCAGCGTACTTGCGCTACTGTGGTATAGCGGTGGTGCGTTGCTCGCTACACTGCGGGCCCGCATGGGCTTGACGCTACGGCTGCGCCAGACGGCAGGCATCATGGCTCTCGTTGCCGTGGTGCTGATTGTCAGTGGCGCAGCGTCCCGGATTCAGGGAGAAAATGGGACAGGCACACGTTTGGAGCACCGTTT
>JALAGK010000072.1 GCA_022712475.1 Enterobacteriaceae bacterium | reverse complement strand
CGCACTCACTGTAACCCTCAGGGTTACCTCTCAAGCTGTCATCTGGGCGATGGCGACCTGCATTTTGCGGTGAAGGACACGCTGGACGTGAAGGGATTACCGACTCGTGCAGGCAGCCGGGCGCTGGAAAATGCGCCTGCGGCGACGCGCAATGCGGCGGTCATTGAGGCGTTACTGGCGGCGGACTGTGTCCTCATCGGCAAAACCGTGCTGCATGAACTGGCTTATGGCGTGACTGGCATCAACCACTGGGCCGGTACGCCCGTGAATCCTCGTTACCCGGCATTGATTCCCGGCGGTTCATCCAGCGGTAGTGCAACGGCAGTGGCTTCAGAAAGCGTTGAGTTTTCCATTGGCACTGACACGGGCGGCTCAGTGCGCATGCCTGCCGCCTGCTGTGCCATTGTGGGACTCAAACCGGGCTTTGGCCGAATATCACGCGAGGGTGTGATGCCTGCAGCCAGTTCGCTCGACTGCGTAGGCTTTTTTACTCGCGATCTCACCATGATGGAACAGGTACTTACGCGTCTTGGGTTCCCTGAAAGCGATGAGCCAGAAAGCTCTGTACCTGCCCTGTTGGCGGGTGTCGCTCGCGCGGATATTGACGCACTGATTGCAAGGCGGCTGGAAACGCACGGTGTGCACGCTCATCGCGCGCAATTGCCGTTGCTCGACGCAGCCCACAACGCGGCGCTGCACATTATTGGCGATGAGAACGCACGTGCATTTGCTGAACTTGCCAATCATACCGATGTTTCTTCTGACGTGCGTATGCGCATTACGCTGGGCGGTGATATCACCGCCGCTCAACTGGCCCAGGCCGAAGACGTGCGTTTGCGCTTTAGCGCCGCTGTTGATGCGTTACTTGAGCGCCACGGCGTGCTGTTACTGCCAGCATTGCCAGACCTGCCGCCGAGCCTGGAAGAAGCGCGCGATCCGCTGTGTGTCATCAACCTGACCCGGCTGCTGCGGCCGTTTAATCTCAGTGGTCATCCGGCGCTGGTATTGCCGATAGGCGAGATAGACGAACGTCCGGTAGCGCTACAGCTGGTAGGTCGTAAAGGGCATGAGCGTACGCTGTTGTATCACGCCCGCAGGTTCATGTCCGAACGCTGATTCCTTTGCACCGATAAGAGGATGTCTTATGTCCGATGTTATGGAAGGTCTGCTTGCGCGCCTGGCACAGCTTGAGGCCGCGCAGGCGGTACGTAATCTCATCAGCGAATACATGCATTTGTGTGACCGGTTGGAGAATACGCAAACGGTTGATGCCATCGCTGCGCTCTTTACCGAAGACTGCGTATGGGAAGGTATCGGCCCACTGTACGCAAAAACGTTGGGGCGCTGCGTAGGGCGCGCGGAGCTTGCGGTAATGATGGCCAGCTACGTGCGCCAACCCGCGCACTTTGCCATTAATGTCCATTTTCTGTGCTCGGAGCAGATAACGGTGTATGACGCTGCGCACGCCAGCGGGCGCTGGAAGATGCTGCAAACCTCAACCTTTAGCGCGGGGGGGTCGCATCTTAACTGCGCCGAACTGGGCATTCGGTTTGCCTGCCGCAAAGGGCGCTGGCTGATTCACCACTTCACCACCTGCAACCTGTTTAGCCGCCCGGTGGACGACTGGCACGTGGCGCAGGCGCTGCCAGTACCCGCAAACAACACGCTCCCGGAGAGATAACGATGGAAACGATCCCCGTAAAGAATATCGACTGCAGCATGAGTCATGAGGACATTGCCGCGCTGGTACAGCCTGATCGGGTACATACCTCGCTTTATACCTCACCGGCAATTTTTGAACTGGAGTTGGAGCGTATTTTCTCCCGCACCTGGGTGTGGGTCGCGCATGAAAGTGAAATCCCACAGGCGGGTAGTTTTAAATCAGCGTTCGTCGGCACCCAACCGGTGATTGTTGTGCGCGACCGCAAGCACGATATCAATGTGCTGCTTAATCGTTGTCGCCACCGTGCTGCCACGGTGTGTGAGCATCGCAAAGGACGTACGAACAATTTTGTCTGTCCGTATCACGGCTGGGGTTACGGGCTGGATGGCAGCCTGCGTGGTGTACCGCATCCGCAAAGCTACGGCGATACGCTGGATAAAGCCAGTCTCGGTATGGTGCGCCTGCGCACCGCTGTTTACGCGGGCATGGTCTTCGCTACGTTTAGTGAGGACATCGAGCCGCTGGAGGACTTCCTGGGACCCGCTAAAAAATGGATAGATCTGTTTATGAAGCAGGGGGCGGGCTATGCCATTGAGGCGAGCGAAGCGCAGCGTTTTCGCTTCCCCGGCAACTGGAAAATCCAGCTTGAGAACACGACCGACGGTTATCACTTCCCGATTGTTCACAAATCGTTTTTAAGCTCAGTCGATAAGCAAACCGAGGAGATGCTCAACTTTGTGGACGGCGGTGGTTACGTTGAAGATCTCGGTAATGGTCACAGCGTGATGGTGATGATCCCGCAGTTGGTCGATCTTGAGGCAAATCTGGATGCGGATATCCCCGAGCGCTTTCTGGCGTTAGCCGCGCAGCTTCGTGAAGAAGGCCATGAGGAAATGCAGGTACGACGCATTGTGCGTGCGGTGGGCGGCAGTGGTTTTAATCTCAACTTGTTTCCCAACGTTGCCTGCTCAATGGCATTTTTTCGCGTGTTACAGCCCGTGTCGGTAAAAGAAACTGAAATTCATCATGTGGTTATCACCATGAAGGACGGCCCGCAGGCGGCAAACCAGGCGCGGTTGCGGTTACACGAGCACTTCCAGGGGCCCATGGGCTTTGGCACGCCGGACGACTCTGAGGCCTGGGAGCGTGTACAGCAGGGTGCGACAGCGGGTGACAACCTGTGGATCATGCTTAACCGTGGCTTACCGGGGGAGAGGCGTACCACCGACGGGCTGAAAAGTGATGTCAGCGCCGAGACCGGTATGCGTGCGGCCTATCAAAAGTGGAAGTCCTGTATGACCGAGGGAGGCTGTGATGAATGAGCAAGCGCTGTTAGCCCGCGTGGTGAACTTTATTAATCTTGAAGCTGACTTGCTGGATCAGGGGGAATTCGAGGCCTGGCTTGCGCTGTGGCAGGAAGACGGCCTGTATATCGTACCCATTGATCAGCAAACCGAAGACTTCGCCAACAGCCTCAATTACGCCTGTGATGACGCACCTATGCGCCGCAAGCGCGTGCACCGCCTCTACAGCGGCGAATCCATATCCACCACACCTCGGGCACGTACTGTACGTATGAGTGGTCGTCACCGGCTGCTTAACGCTTGCGACGAGAGAGTGGAGGTGCGTTGTGCCCAGTCGCTATGGGAATACCGCAAAGGTAATTCGCAGCACTACGTTGCAGATGTCACTTACCGCCTGGCCGCCGACGGCGACAGCTGGCGTATTACGCGCAAAGTCGTGCGCGTGCTCGGCGGTGATGTGTTCCTGCGCAGTATTGGTTACATCCTGTAAGGAGAGGTCGATGAGTGACGTCGTGATGGTGACTGGCGCTGCAGCCGGGCTTGGACGAGAGATGGCATTGCATTTCCTGCGCGAGGGCTGGCGTGTGGCACTGGCGGACCTGTCGGTAGCAGCGGTACAAACAACGCTTAATGAAGCAGGCGAACAGGCGCGTAATGGCATAGCGCTGGGGTTGGATATTCGTGAAGAAGCAGGCTTCAGCCGGGCGCTGGCGCAGGTAACAGCGCATTTTGGCGAGCTGCATGCACTGGTAAACAATGCGGCGCTCACGCTCACCACACCGATTATGGATATTTCGGTGGTGGAGTTTGACCGTGTACTGACCACCAACTTGCGCGGTACTTTTCTCGGCTGCCAGACCGTGGGCCGCTATTTTGCACAACGCGGCTACGGACGCATCGTTAATCTGGCGTCGCTTGCCGGGCAAAACGGCGGTACGGCCTCCGGCGCACACTACGCAGCATCCAAAGGCGGCATCCTGACGCTGACCAAAGTATTCGCCCGCGCGTTGGCAAAAGACGGTGTCACCGTGAACGCCATCGCACCGGGCCCGCTGGATTTACCGTCGGTCAGGGCGGTGGTGCCTGAAGAAAATATGCCTGCGTTGCTGGCGATGATCCCGGTGGCATCACTCGGCTCACCAGGGTTTGTCGCCCGTACTGCGGCGCTGCTGGCGTCACGTCAGGCAGAGTTTGTGACAGGTGCTGCCTGGGATATCAACGGCGGTATCTACATGCGCTAAGGGGGCGTTATGTCTGAGCGGATTACGTTACGAGTGACCGGGCGCGAGGTGCAGGGCACCAATGTGGTGGTACTGACACTGTGTGCCGCTAACGGTGAAACACTGCCTACGTTTGCACCCGGGGCACATATTGACCTGCATCTGGCGGGCGGTCTGGTACGACAGTATTCATTGTGCGGTAACCCGGATGATGCCAGCCACTGGCAGCTTGGCATCCTTAACGCCCAGAATTCGCGCGGTGGTTCACAGGCTGCGCATTTATTGCAACCAGGTGATGAGGTACAGGCCAGCCTGCCGCGTAATCTGTTTACGCTGACGCTGGAGGCGTCGCATACGTTGTTGGTGGGGGGCGGTATCGGTATTACACCAATGCTGGCAATGGCCCACGCCCTGCATCAGGCCGGACGCTCCTTTGAGTTGCATTACTGCGCACGGTCACGCGCGCGAATGGCGTTTCTGCCTGCGCTCGACGCTGCGCCCTGGGCGGCGAAAGTGGCGTATCACGTGAGTGAAGAAGGTGAAACATGCCGTTTGCAGCCGGATGCGTTGCTGGTCGGTGCGCCGGCCAACAGCCATCTCTATGTATGTGGCCCGGAAGGCTTTATGGATTGGGTTATCGATAAGGCTGAAAGCGCCGGACTGGCACCGTCACATATCCACCGTGAGTACTTTAACCGCGAGCCAGAAACCGGCGGCGAAGCCTTTGAGGTGGTTGTGCCCGCGCTCGGCGTCACCGTGCAAGTCACGCAAGACCAGAACATTGTTGAGGCGCTGGCACAGGCTGGTGTACGTGTCAAAGTCTCCTGTCAGCAGGGTATTTGCGGCACCTGTATTGCCAACGTGCTGGAAGGCACGCCAGAGCACCGCGACAGCTATCTCACGCAGGAAGAAAGGGACGCTAACGACCAGATTGCGCTGTGCTGCTCACGTTCGCGCAGTCCACGCCTGGCGATAGAAATTTTTGAGTTGGATTAACCCGCGCATCGCATCCATTTTCGTCTGATAAAGAGGCCGCACACCATGAGTACTCAGGATTTATCAACGGAATATGCCATAGGCACGTCATCAGGAAAGATGCGCAAGCTGGTACTGAGTTCGCTTTTAGGCAACTCGCTGGAATGGTATGACTTTTTTCTCTATGGCACGGCGGCGGCGCTGGTTTTTGGAGAGCTGTTTTTTCCGGTGCATGGCCATTCGCTACTCGGCACATTGCTGGCGTTTTCCGGCTTTGCGGTGGGTTTTTTGGCTCGACCGCTTGGTGGCGTACTGTTTGGCCATCTTGGCGACCGACACAGCCGCAAACAGGCGTTGATTATTACGCTCGCACTCATGGTGGCTGTACCTTCCTGATTGGTCTGTTGCCGGGCTACCAGCACATCGGTTTTCTGGCACCATTATCTCTGATTTTGTTACGGCTTGTGCAGGGGGTAGCCTCCGGCGGTGAGTGGGGGGGCGGCGTGCTGATGCTCAGTGAAAACGCAAAGCCGGAGAAAAAAGGCTTTTATACCGCCTGGAGCCAGATGGGGGTATCTGGCGGTTTTGTCTTGTCGTCGCTGGCATTCTGGCTGGCGCGTCAGTTGCCACAAGCGTCTTTTATGAGCTGGGGCTGGCGCTTGCCCTTTCTGGCAAGTGCGCTGCTGTTCCTCGTCGCGATGTACATCCGTAGAAATATTGAAGAGAACCGAGATTTTCTGGTCAGGCAGGATGGGGCTGCGCAGACAGAGAAAATACCATTGGTTCAGATCCTACGACATCACCGACGCGCGTTGTTGCAGGCTATTGCCCTGCGTCTGCCGGAAAACGGCGCGGTGTATCTGTTTTTCACTTTTTCGCTGGTCTACTGCCGCCATCTGGGTATTCCTGATGGCAGCATTATTGGCTGTGTCACGCTGGCAATGGTGGTGGAGTTCTTCTCCATTCTGTTCTGGGGAGCGCTTGCTGACCGTATCGGTTTTCGCCGTGTCTATCTCATCGGCACCCTTGGCGTACTGCTGTTGGCATTCCCTTTTTTCTGGCTGCTGGAAAGTGCGCATTTTGGCGCCATGCTGCTGGCGATGATGCTTGGGCTACCGTTTTGTCACGGTGCCATGATAGGCGCCCAGCCGCCGCTGGTGGCGGCCCTATTTCCAGCAAATGTGCGTTATACCGGGCTGTCACTTGGTCATGAAATCGGATCGATTCTTGCCGGGGGTTTTGGGCCGATGCTGGCCGTGGCGTTGCTGATGGCATTTGATTCCAGTTGGCCTGTCTCACTGCTGCTGGTGGCCTGGGCGGGGTGTGCACTGGTAGCGCTGTGGTCGCTGCGTGGCCACGCACAACGCTGAGTCGTGTGGCAGTGGCAACAGGGCTACTGTCCCGGCCATGAAGGTTATTTCAGAGGATACCGCTATGGAACCATTGTTATATCCGCAGAACAGGCAACAGTCGCAGAAAAAGCAGGATACGCTGGGGGCGTTACTGGAGATTGTCAGAGAGCGGGCGCTGACAGGTGAGTTTGACGCGCTGCGTCATATTCCAGACGACATTATTCAACGCTTTCGCCAGGTCGGCGTCTACCGGGCGTTAGTTCCATCGCGCTTTGGCGGTGACGAGCAGGGGGCCGCGGCATTTTGTGAGCTGATTGAGCAAATCTCAGAAGCCGACGGCTCGGCAGGCTGGGTGGCAAGTTTTGGCATGAGTCCGGTTTACCTGGCTGCACTCCCGTTGCAAACGCTGCGTCACCTGTATGCTCATGGGCCAGATGTCGTTTTTGCTGGCGGTATTTTTCCACCACAGCCTGCACAGGTAGTGGCTGGTGGTATGAACGTGCGCGGGCGCTGGAAGTTTGCCAGCGGCTGTATGGGGGCTGATGTGGTTGGTGTGGGCATCACGCCTCAGCACAGCGACAAGTCGGGTTTACCCCGTATGGCGGTGATGCCGCGTTACCGGGTGCGCATTGAAGAGACCTGGAATACCGTGGGGTTGGCTGGCACCGGCAGCCATGATTTGGTTGTGGAAGATGTCGTTGTGCCAGAGGAATGGACTTTTGTGCGCGGTAGTACGGCAAACTTGGACGAGCCGATTTTTCGCTATCCGGCACTGGCGTTTGCTACCCAGGTGCTGTCGGTCGTCGGGCTTGGCGTGGCGCGACGGGCACTTAACGAAGTCCGCTCTCAGGCAGAGAAAACGCCTTCTGTTACCGTAGCACCGTCACTGGGCCAGCGTCCGGCAGCACTTATGGATATTGCCCGTGCCGAGGCCAAACTACGCAGCGCACGAGCGTTCTTTTATGACGCCATTAATGAGGTCTGGCTGCGGCTGCTGGCAGGAGATGACATTGCGCTGCAACAGGCCAATATGCTGCGTTTGTCGTCCACCCATGCGGTACGTGTGAGCGCAGGCGTGTGCCGCGACATGCAGATGATGACAGGCATGGGCAGCATCGTGCGCAACAGTCCTCTGGCGCGTTGTGTGAACGATGCACAGGCCATTACCCAGCATGCTTTCATGGGGGAGCATACCTGGCAACTGGCCGGAGCTGTACTGTGTGGGCAGCCTGCACAGCCGGGTTGGTTATAACGTGTTAACTGGAGAAAACTATGAGTGAGAAAAAGCCGTTACGGGTGTTGTTTTGTATCGCTATTAATCAGAATTTTTTTGATGCGCCCGCTGCCGAGGCAAAGCAGGTATGGGCGGCATTTGGTCAGATGTGGCGTGGTATTGAGGCGCTTGCTGGTGTCAGGATACTGGGCAACATGGATGATGATCAGGGCATGGTAGGGGCATCGTCAGGTTGGCCATGGACCACCTATTTACTGGCCGATGTGCCGGACCTTGATACGGTGCATGCCGCCTGTAACCTGTTTCGTACTACGCCTGTGGGCGAGGGTGAATACAGACTGTGGAAATATTGCCGTGTGGAAGCTCGCACTGGGCGCGAATTGATTATTCAGGCTTAAAAAGGGGAAAGTTATGGTAGATACCACGGCTTTTCGTGACGCAATGGCCATGTTGGGTGGCGCAGTGTCGATTATTACTACCGCTGGTCCGGGCGGCAAGGTAGGTATGACGGCATCTGCAGTGTGCAGCGTAACGGATTCTCCGCCAACGGTTCTGGTCTGTATTAATCGCAGTACCTGGGCGCATGCGCAGTTTGTTCAAAACGGTATCCTGTGTATTAACATTCTTGGCGCCGGGCAGCAGACGCTGTCAGGCCGTTTTGCGAATCGCACTATTGGGATGGATGACAGATTTTCGACTCACACCTGGCACGAACTGGTAACGGGTTCTCCTGCGTTGGAGGAAGCATTGGTGAGCGTTGACTGTCGTATCGTTGCCTGCCATGAGGTGGGGAGCCATACGGTGTTTTATGGCGAGGTACGGGCCATCAGTCTGGGGGAGAACCGCGGCGCGTTGATTTATTTTAATCGCGACTATTATGGTGTCCAGTCTGCACGTTTGGAGTAATGACGGTAGAAAGTCGTCACCGAATGTCTCTCTTGTGAAGCATGTTCTCGGGGGTAATGTGTACCGGAAGGTGGAGTACTATAAGTTAATCTTAATTATAAATCGGG
>JALAGK010000071.1 GCA_022712475.1 Enterobacteriaceae bacterium | reverse complement strand
TCAAAGGAGAGCTATCAATGAGTATTCGTCCGTTACATGATCGTGTGATCGTCAAACGTAAAGAAGTTGAAACTAAATCCGCAGGCGGCATCGTTCTGACCGGCTCAGCGGCGACAAAATCAACGCGTGGCGAAATCATCGCTGTCGGTAAGGGCCGTATCCTGGAAAACGGGACTGTGCAGCCGCTGGACGTAAAAGTTGGTGACATCGTCATTTTCAACGATGGTTACGGCGTGAAAGCTGAGAAGATCGACAATGAAGAAGTGCTGATCATGTCCGAGTCCGACATTCTGGCAATTGTTGAAGCCTAATCCGCGAACGACACTGAACATACGAATTTAAGGAAAATAAACAATGGCAGCTAAAGACGTAAAATTCGGTAACGACGCTCGTGTGAAAATGCTGCGCGGCGTTAACGTACTGGCAGATGCAGTAAAAGTTACCCTTGGCCCGAAAGGCCGTAACGTGGTGCTGGATAAATCCTTCGGCGCGCCGACCATCACTAAAGATGGCGTTTCCGTAGCACGTGAAATCGAACTGGAAGACAAGTTCGAAAACATGGGCGCGCAGATGGTGAAAGAAGTTGCCTCAAAAGCGAACGATGCGGCAGGCGACGGTACCACTACTGCAACTGTACTGGCGCAGGCGATTGTTAACGAAGGCCTGAAAGCCGTTGCTGCGGGCATGAACCCGATGGATCTCAAGCGCGGTATCGACAAAGCCGTTGCCGCTGCGGTAGAAGAGCTCAAAGCACTGTCTGTGCCGTGCTCTGACTCTAAAGCTATTGCTCAGGTAGGCACCATCTCCGCTAACTCCGACGAAACCGTGGGTAAACTCATCGCTGAAGCGATGGAGAAAGTGGGTAAAGAAGGCGTTATCACTGTAGAAGAAGGCACCGGCCTGCAGGACGAGCTGGACGTGGTTGAAGGTATGCAGTTCGACCGTGGTTACCTGTCTCCGTACTTCATCAACAAGCCGGAAACCGGTGCTGTTGAACTGGAAAGCCCGTTCATTCTGCTGGCTGACAAAAAAGTTTCTAACATCCGTGAACTGCTGCCGCTGCTGGAAGCGGTTGCAAAAGCCGGTAAGCCGCTGCTGATCGTTGCAGAAGACGTTGAAGGCGAAGCGCTGGCGACCCTGGTGGTGAACACCATGCGCGGCATCGTGAAAGTAGCTGCGGTGAAAGCACCGGGCTTCGGCGACCGTCGTAAAGCTATGCTGCAGGACATCGCTGTTCTGACTGGCGGTACCGTTATCTCTGAAGAGATCGGTATGGAACTGGAAAAAGCGACTCTGGAAGACCTGGGCCAGGCCAAACGTGTGGTTATCAACAAAGACACCACCACCATCATCGATGGCGTGGGTGAAGAAGCTACCATTCAGGGCCGTGTGACGCAGATTCGCCAGCAGATTGAAGAAGCAACTTCTGATTACGACCGTGAAAAACTGCAGGAGCGCGTAGCTAAACTGGCTGGCGGCGTAGCGGTTATCAAAGTGGGCGCGGCAACTGAAGTTGAAATGAAAGAGAAGAAAGCACGCGTTGAAGATGCCCTGCACGCAACCCGTGCTGCGGTAGAAGAAGGCGTGGTAGCCGGTGGTGGCGTTGCGCTGGTCCGTGTTGCAGCGAAGATTGCCAACCTGAAAGGTCAGAACGAAGACCAGAACGTGGGCATCAAAGTGGCAATGCGCGCAATGGAAGCGCCGCTGCGTCAGATCGTGTCTAACGCCGGGGAAGAACCGTCTGTTATCGCAAACAATGTGAAAGCGGGCGAAGGTAACTACGGTTACAACGCGGCGACCGAAGAATACGGCAACATGATCGACTTCGGTATCCTGGATCCGACCAAAGTGACCCGTTCTGCACTGCAGTATGCGTCTTCTGTAGCCGGTCTGATGATCACCACCGAATGCATGGTGACTGACCTGCCGAAAGATGACAAAGCCGACTTAGGCGCTGCCGGTGGTATGGGCGGCATGGGCGGCATGGGTGGTATGATGTAATCGCCTGGATATCCCGTTGAGGATATCCGCTAAACCCGAAAACCCTGGCCTGTTGGCCGGGGTTTTTTTATGAACGGACGCAGGGATTTGCAGGGCTTAGGGCGTATGTTTGCTCAGACGAGCGCAATAGCGTGTTACTTTTGCTGCCTTATGGCGCGCCCGCGCAAAATGGCATGCGAGCTAAGTCTCTGGCACAACGCGTGTATAATTGTGCGGTGCAGCATGGTATAAGATCGTATTGTCTGGGGCGTAGTTTGTGATAAGAGGAATAACATGCGCGTAAAATTTTCAGCAGGAATGGTTGCGGCAGTGCTGCTGCTGGCAGGGTGTAGCAACAGCAACCAGCTGACAGCGGGTGGTCAGAGTGTCCGCTTTGTTGAAGAACAGCCCGGCAAAGAGTGTACGCTGCTGGGGCAGGCAACCGGTGAGCAAAGTAACTGGTTTGCGGGCCAGAATGGCGAAACAGGCGGTTCAATGCGTGGTGCGGCAAACGCCCTGCGTAACCAGGCGGCAGTCATGGGCGGCAACGTGATTTATGGCGTCAGCAGTCCGTCACAAAACCTGCTCTCAAGCTTTGTACCGACTGCAAGCCAGATGGTAGGCCAGGTATATAAGTGCCCGTAAGGCTTACCCGCAGGTTGTGCTAAAAATGCCGCGCCTTAACAGCGCGGCATTTTTTATGGTTGGGATAAACAGGGTGCGGACGGTTGCGGGTTCTACAACTGGCGCGGTTGCGCGTGGTTAATCCTGGCGCAGACCTAAATCCAGCAGCGTTTTACTGGGCTCACCGCCGATTTCTCGGGTGAGCTTTGGCACCATGTAACCTGATACCAGCGTCATCAGCTCGCGCACAATCTGGCGTGCTTCGTCGTCATTAACCATAAAGTGAGCTGCGCCCTGGACCTTATCAAGCACGTGCAGGTAATAGGGTTGCACGCCTGCGTCAAACAGCGCGTTACTGAGTGCTGCCAGCGTTTGTGCGCTGTCGTTAACCCCGCGCAACAGCACGCTCTGATTGAGCAGTGTGACGCCTGCATGCTTAAGGCGCTGCATGGCCGCGCAAAAGCTCGGGTCAATTTCGTTGGCGTGGTTGATGTGATTGACCAGCAGTATCTGAAAGCGGGAATGTGCCAGACGTTCAACCAGTGCATTGGTAATGCGCGCCGGGATAACAATCGGCAGGCGGCTGTGAATGCGCAGCCGCTTAAGGTGCGGGATAGCCTCAAGTGCGCCAATCAGCCAGTCCAGTTCATGGTCTTTTGCCATCAGCGGGTCGCCGCCGGAGAAGATGATTTCATCTAACTCAGGATGGGCGGCGATATAGTCAATGGCCACCTGCCAGTTGCGACGGTTGCCCTGGTTTTCTGAGTACGGGAAGTGGCGGCGAAAGCAGTAGCGGCAATTGACTGCACAACCGCCTTTTACCAGCAGCAGCGCACGGTTATGGTA
>JALAGK010000070.1 GCA_022712475.1 Enterobacteriaceae bacterium | reverse complement strand
TGCTTTGCCTGAGTGCGGCGATGCCGCTAATGGGGTTTAGCCTGTTGGCGTTTATTGTGCAGGATCTCTTATGCTGGCGCAGAACCAGACAACCACAGGCTCTGGCGTCATAATGCAATGGTAAAGTGGAACGTTATTTTTACGTTTTTGGGTTTCTAGCCTAATTAGGTGGGGGTTATTTTGTTTTTGTAAAGTTATCGTTACGTAATGTGGATTGATATCTTTACCATTTAAGGTTAAGGTAGCTCATCCCTGAGGGGAAACTATCGCAAACGAGTTTAATAAGGATCGCCACCATGCAAAAAGACGCGCTGAATAACGTCCACATCGTAGAAGAACAGGTCATGCTGACCCCCGCTCAGCTTAAAGCGGAGTTCCCGCTGACCGCCGCGCAGGAAGCGCAAATTGCCGAGTCTCGCCAGACTATTGCTGACATTATTGCCGGGCGCGATCCGCGTCTGTTGATTGTCTGCGGGCCATGTTCGATTCACGATCCAGAGGCCGCTCTGGACTATGCGCGTCGTTTTAAAGCCCTGTCGGAGGAGGTCCGCGATAGCCTCTATCTTGTCATGCGCGTTTATTTTGAAAAGCCGCGCACCACGGTGGGTTGGAAAGGACTGATTAACGATCCGCACATGGATGGCTCGTTTGATATTGAAACTGGCCTGAAGATTGCACGTGGCTTGCTGGTGGACCTGGTTGCGATGGGATTACCTCTGGCGACCGAAGCCCTTGACCCAAATAGCCCGCAGTATCTTGGCGATTTGTTCAGTTGGTCGGCCATTGGCGCGCGTACCACAGAATCCCAGACCCATCGCGAAATGGCCTCCGGACTTTCCATGCCGGTGGGCTTTAAGAACGGCACCGATGGCAGTCTTGCGACCGCCATCAACGCTATGCGTGCAGCCTCAATGCCGCATCGCTTTGTGGGCATCAATCAGGCAGGTCAGGTCTGCTTGCTGAAAACCAAAGGTAACCCGGACGGTCATGTGATCCTGCGCGGTGGTAAAGCACCTAACTACGGTCCAGAAGATGTGGCGAAGTGCGAAAAAGAGATGGAACAGGCGGGACTGCGCCCGTCGCTGATGATAGATTGCAGTCATGCCAACTCCAGCAAAGACTATCGTCGTCAGCCTGGCGTGGCAGAGTCTGCTATTGCGCAGATTAAAGACGGGAATACATCAATTACCGGTCTGATGATTGAGAGCAACATCCATGAAGGCAACCAGTCATCTGAGCAGCCGCGTGATGAGATGAAATACGGTGTGTCGGTGACGGATGCCTGCATCAGCTGGGAAACAACGCAAACGCTGTTGCGCGAGATCCATAACGATATAAAGGGACACATAGCAGCGCGTCTCGCTTAAGAGGTTTTCTATTTTATGGTTGCAGAATTGACCGCGCTTCGCGATCAAATTGACGATGTCGACAAGGCGCTGCTGGATTTGCTGGCGCGCCGCTTAGAGCTGGTGGCTGAAGTCGGTGAAGTTAAAAGCCGCTACGGTTTACCGATTTATGTCCCGGAGCGTGAGTCAGCAATGCTCGCTTCACGCCGCCAGGAAGCCCAGGCGCTTGGCGTGCCGCCGGATCTGATTGAAGACGTGTTGCGTCGCGTGATGCGCGAATCTTATTCCAGTGAGAACGATAAGGGCTTTAAAACCCTGAACCCGACGCTGCGCCCGGTGACGATTGTTGGCGGCGGCGGCCAGATGGGGCAGTTGTTTGCGAAAATGCTTACGTTGTCTGGCTATCAGGTTCGTATTCTGGAAAAAGACGACTGGTCACGCGCACATGAACTACTCGACGATGCGGGCATGGTTATCGTGAGTGTACCCATTCATCTGACGCAAGACACTATCGCCCGGTTACCTGCATTACCGGACGACTGTATTCTGGTTGACCTTGCGTCGGTAAAAAATGCGCCGTTGCAGGCGATGATGGCGGTACATAAAGGTCCAGTGCTGGGTCTGCACCCTATGTTTGGCCCGGATAGCGGCAGCCTCGCCAAGCAGGTTGTGGTGTGGTGCGATGGCCGCCAGCCGGAGGCCTACCAATGGTTTCTGGAACAAATCCAGGTCTGGGGCGCGCGCCTGCATCGTATCAGCGCAGTAGAGCACGACCAGAATATGGCATTTATCCAGGCGCTACGCCACTTTGCTACCTTTGCCTATGGTTTGCATCTTGCCGAGGAAAACGTGCAGCTGGAGCAGCTACTGGCACTCTCGTCACCGATTTATCGGCTGGAACTGGCGATGGTTGGGCGTCTGTTCGCACAGGATCCGCAGCTTTACGCTGATATCATCATGGCGTCTGACGATAATATTGCGCTTATCAAACGCTATTATCAGCGTTTTGGCGAAGCCATTTCGTTGCTGGAGCAGGGTGATAAACAGGCGTTTATCGACAGCTTTCGTCGAGTTGAACACTGGTTTGGCGATTATGCACAGCGTTTTCAAAGCGAAAGCCGCACGCTGTTACGCCAGGCGAACGATAGCCGTCAGTAAGCTAAACGCTGTATATACTGAAAGCCGGTGGGAAATCACCGGCTTTTTTTATTGCAAAGGAGAAGGATATGGCAATGCAGGCGCAGCCGCTGTTCGATTATATCGGTCAGTTGCCGGAGTGCCCAACCTGGAGCGCTCGCGAGCAGGCGTTATGGTGGACTGATATTCTGACGTGTGAAATTCATCGTTACCATCCTGCAAGCGGTGCTCACCGTGTACTGCGTTTTCCTGAGGAAGTTGGTTGCTTTGCGCTGTGCGAAAACACAGGGTTAATTGTGGCGTTACGCAGTGCTATTTGGCTTGCCGATGAAGACGGACGGCTGGTACGCAAAGTTTGTGATAATCCGAGTAACCCGGCACTGGCACGCTTTAACGACGGCGGGACGGATGTTGCCGGACGTTTTTATGCCGGTACGTTCTGGAAGCCGGGAGATTACAACGGCGCACTGCTGATGCGTGTGAATAACAATCTGTCGGCGCATGTGATTCAGTGCGATATTCAGGGCCACAACGGGCTGGCATTCAGCCCCGATGGTGGCGTGATGTACACCTCGGATACGCCAAACGCCGTTATCTGGCGTACGCCGCTTGATGAGTATGGCGAACCGGGCCGGCGCGAAGTATTTCGTCGATTTACGCCTGGCGAAGGCATCCCTGATGGTGCGGCAATGGATGTGGAAGGCTGCTACTGGAGCGCGATGTATGATGGATTCCGCATTGCCCGATTTGCACCTACGGGAGAGCAACTGGCTGAGTACAGGCTACCGGTACGTTGCCCGACAATGGTGTGTTTTGGTGGGCCGCAGATGAAGACGCTCTATATCACCACGACACGTGAAGACATGCAGGAAGAGGAACTGACAACCCGCCCGCTCTCCGGGGCGATTTTTATGCTTGACGTACCCGTAGCCGGAATGGTCAAACCGCGTTTTCGTTGCACAGTGTAAATCTGGTCACCAAGACGGGTATCAGCAAGCGCGCCTGCAGCAGCAGGCGCGAAATACTCATCAGTCTGGCTCAACCGGCACGACCGTCTCACTGGGGTAGCAGCCCAGTACTTTCATTGAACGGGTTATGTCGCTCAGTTCACGCAGCGCCAGGCGCATTTCCGGTGATTCCAGATTGGCCTGTACGTCCAGATAAAACATCTCTTCCCACGGGTTTCCGTGGATAGGGCGTGATTCCAGTTTGGTCATAATCAGGTTGTGATTACGCATTACCAGCAACGCTTCAACCAGCGAGCCAGACTGCTGACCTGTCGCCATCAGCAGCGTTGTTTTCGCCGGGACCTGGTCAGATACGCCGATGGCCTTACGCGCCAGCACAAGGAAACGGGTGATATTCTGGCTCTGGTTAGCCAGATTGCGCTCGAGCACCTGTAAACCGTACAGTGCGCCACCTGCTTCGCTGCCCAGTGCGGCAACGCCTGGCGAACCTGACTGTGCTACTTTTTCCATCGCCGCTGAGGTGCTTTCACAGTATTCGATTTTCCACTGTGGCCAGCGATTGATGAACTGGCTGCACTGCTGGAATGGTTGAGGATGGCTGTAGACGGTGTGAATGTCTTCAAGAGTTGTCGTCGCGGCAACCATCACACAGTGATCGATGGGTAAGGTCAGTTCACCGACGATAGACAGGCTGGTATGTTGCAGCAAATCGTAAACATCGTTAATTGAACCGGAGCTGGTGTTCTCTACCGGTACCACTGCATAGTCTGACTGGCCGGTTTCGACCTGGCGAAAAATCTCTTCAAACCGTGAACAACCGTTTTCAATGAAGTGCTCAAAGTGGCGAGCAGCATAGCGGCGTGCGGCCAGATGAGAATAAGAACCTTTCGGGCCAAGAAAAGCGATGCGTGCAGAGTCTGCGCTGGTTTTGTTCAGATGTTTTTGCAACAGCGCCTGCTGAGTGAGGACCGAGTCTTCAATAATGAGCTGGAACAGACGGGTAATGTAATGGCCGTCCAGGTGATGTTTTTTGCCGATGCGGACCAGATGCTCAAGCAAATCACGTTCGCGTTCGATATCGCGCACGGGGCGGTGTGTGGCAAGTTTAGCTGTACCGACTTCGACAGCCAGCTGGCGGCGTTCGGCCAGTAACGCGAGGAGTTTTTCATCCAGCGCGCTGATTTTATCGCGCAGGGCCAGCAGGGGGTTATCGCTCATAGTGCAACCTTTGTAGTTATCATAAAAAAGGCCTCCCTGGTGGGAGGCCTGTCTGTTCGTCTTCGCATTCTTTCTTACACGACGAAACGCCTCCCGCTTAGGGGAAGGTAAAGAAGAATGCGAAGAAAAACGGAATATGCGTCATCATGAAGCCTGGATAAAGTGTGACAGTTAAAGTACTCGCTCTCTTTTCCTTGTGTCAATAAAAAACGCGCCCGCAGGCGCGTTCCTTACATGTGATAATGATTAAAGCTGAGGGTCGGCCAGCGGAACCTCTTTCACAGAGCCTTCTGCGCGGCGCGCTTCGCCCTTGTGTTGTACCTTATTAAGCTGACGCTCAAGCTTATTAATCAGCTCATTGATGGCCGCATACATATCTTCATGTTTTGCGCTTGCTACCAGATGGCCGTTAGGCGTATTGATGGTTGCGTCAGCCATAAAACCTTTAGGCTCTTTGGACAGAACAATATGCGGGTTAATCAGATGAGTTTGCCACTTTTCAAGTTTGGCGAGACGGTCTGCGACATGCTGGCGGATGGCCGGGGTGATTTCCATTTGTTTGCTGGTAATATTCATTGTCATAAAGTTACCTCTTTGTCTTTCCCGTCTTGATAACTTCAGCATACCCTGCAAAATGTCAAAATGTGTGATTCAGATCAGTTATTTTTGTCACCTTTTGTCAGTAAGCCTGCTTTTGTGAGATAAGGCAGGAAGTGGCGATATTTGCCTTGAGAATTTGGGAAATAGCCGCCATATTTGAATAGATAACCTGTGCTTAAGCGAGTCAGTTCGCTTTCTTACGCGCACAAAAAACGGCAGCCCAGGCTGCCGTTTTTGTTAGATCAAACCGTCAGGTTGTGCTGCTGTTAGCGGCGATGATTTTCGCCACTTTTTCAGCCTGTGCATCAAGCTGTAATTTGCGATAGGCATTTTCCATCAGTTTCAGGCCATCACGCGTAGCCTGAGTGTCGGGAAAGTCGCGCAACATTCCTTCAACGCGGTTTACGACTGCAACCCAGGCACCACGGCGGGTGTAATATTCAGCAACGGAGTATTCATACTTCGCCAGGCGGTCTTTGAGGAACACCAGACGTTTGGTGGCATCCGTGGTGTACTGGCTGTTGGGATAGCCACGTACCATTTTGGAGAAGTCGTTAAATGCATCACGCGCATGCTGAGGATCGCGGTCAGAACGATCGACACCGAAGAAGCCCTGCAACGCGCTGTCATCCATTGCCATGTTGGTCAGCCCGCGCATATACAACACATAATCAATGTTAGGATGCGTGGGATTCAGGCGAATAAAGCGGTCAATAGCGGCCTGAGCCAGCGGCAGATCGGCGTTTTTGTAGTACGCGTAGATAAGATCCAGCTGTACCTGCTGCGAGTACGGTCCAAACGGATAGCGGTTATCCAGCGCTTCCAGTTGCGTTATCGCCGCTTTCCAGTTACCGTCCTGGAGCTTTTGCTGGGCGGTTGCATAGATTTCAGACGGCGGACTGTCCGGAACTTGGTCTTTTGAGCCGGAGCAACCGGTCAGGGCCAGGCGCAGCGTGGCGGCAGCCACCAGGTATTTCATGCGCGTCATGACGTTTTGACTTTCCTCTGAATGTGAATCAGGGAGAACTCTCCGTTAAGCTCCCGATTAAGACCAGCTACAATAGCACACTATATTAAACGGCAATGCCGTAAAAACCCAACTTTAACGAAGAAGCAGTGTATTGCACAACCAGTAAAACTCACCGCAACGGTGTCCGAATCTCAACTCTGTCAACGGTTAGATCAGGCTTTGGC
>JALAGK010000069.1 GCA_022712475.1 Enterobacteriaceae bacterium | reverse complement strand
ACATAATGTAAATAGTCTTACTAAACGATCAAAGTATTGCGTGACGAAAGAAGAGGTGACTCAAAAGCGGGAGAATTAATGAAAAGACTCGACAGAAATGAGGACGACTTAATCAGATGCGTTTTATTGATGTTCTAATCAGACCTGAGCTAACAGTTACGCATATAAAAACAGGTAATGCAAGCAAAATTATTTTTCTTTGCGTAAGGATGCGTTGACTTAACAAACCATTGAAAAAAATAACGCGAGCTATTCGGCAAATTAACCTGTACCCTGCCTGTGATTTTATGGAGATAAGGATTGCTTATGCAAAACAAAAAAAAGACGCATCAAGGCCCGTTTCTGGTAGGAATGACCTGCCCAAAATGTACCCGAGTTTCTGAGCACAGCGCCAGTCGGGTGAATAAACAGAAAATGCTGCTTTGTCCATTCTGTAATACGTTTATCCCCCCTAAAGCACCTACACCCCAACACACACATTTGTCATTGAAAAAATCACGTACTGCCTGAAAACACTGGGCATTGCGGCTGTTGGCCATTGATGTGATGCCTCATACACTGCCGTATTGCCTCGGGTTTTATTCTGGTCTGCGATGGCCGCAGCAAAAAGATTCAGCGTGGCATAATCTCTGGACGTACTGATGGCGTCGCACTTTGTTGCTGCGTACAAGCGGTTGCGGTCCAGTATTGAGCCGCAACCGCAGGTGTGGGTTACCCTTTCTGAATGCTGATTTGCCAGCGTGCATTGCCGGTTTGTTCAAAATCGACCACAGTGTGGCCTTGCTCAACCGCCCAGCGCGGCAGGTTTTCGGTTGCCTGTGCACAGTCGTATTCAATTACCATCACATCGCCTGAGTGCAGTGCAACGATTGCTTTTTTCGCTTCCAGCAGCGGGAATGGGCAAAGCTTACCCGTTGTGTCGAGTTTAATCGTTTTCATCGTGCTTATATTCCTTTCAGGTTGACGGAGTGGTAGGGGCGCATAAGGGTGAAGTAGCTGACCAACCAGCTACCAAAAAGGATGCAGGGGATAAACAGCCAGGCCTGCCAGGAAAACCACGCTGTGTTGACCACGGTATTGCCGAGCATACAACCACCGGCAAGGCCACTGCCGATGCCCATTAGTAATCCGCCAGCCAGGCTTTTAGCCATTACCTTCAGGCCCGGAAAACGAAAGCGCAACTCGCGGCTGCCCCAGGCCGCAATGAAGGCACCTGCAAAAATACCGATAAGCAGATAACCTGCCCAGCCAAAAAAGCCGGTTTTCCCCTCCGTTAGCAGAGCGAAAAGCTGTGCGCTGGGGCCGCTAATGCCAAGGCCACCAACGCGACCGGATGCCAGGCTTGACGGCCATGCCAGCAGCGCAATCACGCCAATCAGTGCAGCGCTAATAAACGGGTGCCAGCGTGCTTCAAACAGCCAGTGGGCAAGGCCTTGTCTGCGTGGACGCGGTTGAGGGACGGACGGCGTTTTACGCTTCAGATGACGCCAGACAAGGAGAGTGGTAAGGGTGGATAGTGCCGTAACGGCTATCCAGGGGGAGACATTGAATGTTTGCACCAGTGAGGCATCAGGTAACGATGGCGTATTAACAGGCGCGAAAAACGCCTTGCCGACGGGCTGGCGAATAAACCAGCTGGCAAGCACAAAGCCCACGACAGCAATCATACTACCTGCCAGGCCTTCGGCGGCACGGTAATACGCACCAGTGGAGCAGGAGCCTGCGCTCGCCATGCCAATACCAAACGTAATACCGCCCACTACCGTCGCCAACCAGCGAAAATCGCCGCTCGGCAACTGTGCCCAGCCCAGAGAGATGAAGGCAAACAAGCCAATGCTTTGCAGGGTGATAATGATGAGCATAGCGATGGACATACGTCCGTCGCGCAAAAGATAAAGATCGCGCAAACCTCCGGCCATACAGAAGCGTCCGCGCTGCATGATAAAACCAAGAAGGAAGCCCAAAAACAGACCTGTCATAAGGAATACCTCTTTTTCATGGCGAAGCCATGACCCAATTGTAAAGCCGCACTATTTGTGTGGTTGAGGTGGGATTCTACGCAATCATGCGCAAAAACATAATTGAAAAGAGCGGAAGTTTTGATGCGATTGGCAAAGCAGAAGGCGCCAGAAGATGATGACGTTGTTTTTCTACCCCTTCTGGGGGCAGGATTTGCGGGTTACCAGCAAGTGGGCTCGTCGACAAGGCGTTAAGAGCATCAGGTGATTTGCAATTGGGGCGCCAGCGAGCACCCGACGCCAGGGGTTAGTCACACAAACGAGCAATCAACCCTGCCAGCGCATAGCGCACGGCCTGGTTTAATACCGCTTCACATTCGCCGTTAAAACGCACCATGCTGGTCTCTGTCCTGTCTGCAAAGCTCCAGGCAAACCACACCGTACCAGCGGGCGTGCCGTCTTCTCCGTCCTGCGGGCCGCCGTAGCCGGTAATGGCGATAGCGATGTCTTCACCTGAGCGCTGGCGTGCGCCGTTAGCCATCTCTTGAGCAGTAATTTCACTGACAGCGGTGTAGCGCTCAAGCGTACTGGGTTTCACACCCAGTACTTTTGTCTTAGCGGTATCCGTAAAAGTGACATAACCGATGCCAAAAAAATCAGGCGTGTTTTCCTCTGCACACAGTGCATTGATCAGTTTGCCTCCGGTGCAGGATTCAGCAACAGTCAACCGCAACCGTCGCGACGTGAGCTGTAGTCTGAGCGTGTGGGTCAGTGCATGGGAAGGTGGTAGGGCATCATCAGGGCTGAGAACGTCAGGCATACCAAGGCTCCTTGCGATGTGATTAGCGATAAAGGTATAGCACAGCCGGCACAGACTGACCGCACAGGTTCTGGTGCACGGCAATACCACATAAGTCTTCAGGAAATAACGTTTGCGTATGGATAAGGTTGTGTCGTAGTGCGCTCTGGTAAACGCGGTTTGAAGAACAGCTGGGCAGATTCAGGCTCTCGCTGGGGTCTGTCAGTGCAGTATAAATGGGCAATGAATACCGTGGTGCCTGTTATATCGACCAGCAGCGGGATATCCCCAGCTTTCTGGCTTAACGGGACTGAATCGGCATGGTGTAGCGTACAAAGTCATCCACATGACCGAGCTTGTCGTAGAGCTGGCGCGCTGTACGGTTATGCTCGCGCGTCATCCAGTACACTTTGGCCCAGCCTTTCTCTTTGCCGTGTTCGTGCAGTGCTTCAATCAGCGCCTTACCAGCGCCATGCCCGCGTGCGCGTTCGTCAACAAACAGATCTTCCAGGTAACAGATGGGGGCAGTGGTCCAGGTACCCTCATGCAGTACACACAGCGCAAAACCCACTACTTCGCCATCCCAATCAGCAACAAAGCAAATTAGCGGAGCGTCTGGTGCCAGAATGCGTTGCCAGGTATGTGCGGTAATGGCGTCGTCGAGCTCACATTCATAAAACGAGGTGTATCCCTGCCATAACCGACGCCAGGATGCTTCATCAGTGGGCATTGCTTCACGTATGACGACTGCCATGCTGTTTCCTTAAATAAACACGTTATAACGTGATGCTACCGGCAGGCCCAGGCGTTGCAAAGTGGCAGGATGATTTTTTGCGAGATGCCTTCAGCCGCGCAGCTCGTTAGCACGGCGAAAGCGGCCTTGATAGTCGAATACTTTTTCTCGTACCTGCCACCATGCCCCCTTTTTACGCGCGACCACAAAGTCAGGATGGCGCAGTGCCTGTTGTTGGGCCATTACGTCATCCAGCGTTATCCAGCGCAGTGGTATACCGGGCGCGCGGCTGTGCGGGCGGATAAACAGTTGTTCAAACGCGGTACGTTGTGCGGGCGTGTGGGCGCGAAAACGTTCGCTGACGTCCGCACCATCTTCATCGTAATATGTTGCCTTCAGCCACGGACCTTTTTCATCGTAGCCCAGGTCAAGCGCCATGCCGCTACAGCGCAGCACCAGCGCGTCTTTAAGTTTGAGTGCGGCTTTAAGCATATCGTCCGGGTCGACCAGTACCTGGTCACACTGATGGCAGCGGCGGGCGGCAATATCATTTTCTGCGTTGCAGTTAGGGCAGTTTTTAAAGCGAAAGCGGTAATCGCACTGCTCGCGATGGTCATCGTCGTCTTCAAACCAGCCCTGGCAGCGCCGACCATAGTGTTCGATGATAGTGCCGTCGTCGGTGGTCTTGCCCCAGAAAGTGTTGGCAAACCCGCAGGCAGGACAGAATACCTGTACCGGTACGTTGCCCTGGGCGCGGCGTGGGCTGCCGACTTCCGGTGTGTAAATATCGTGTGGGTTACCGGCATAATCGAGGATCAGGCAGTCTTTTTTGTCAGGGGCAAGCCGCAGCCCGCGGCCAATGATTTGCTGATAAAGACTCACAGATTGTGTAGGACGCAGGATAGCGATTAAATCCACATGCGGTGCGTCAAAGCCGGTTGTGAGTACCGATACGTTAACCAAAAAGCGATAGCGCTGCTGTTTAAACGCCTCAATCAGGGCATCCCGCTCAGTCGCAGGCGTTTCGCCAGTAATCAGCGCCGCTTCGCCTACAGGCAATAGCCCGGTTACTTCACGAGCGTGTTCAACGGTGGCAGCAAAGATCATCGCGCCGCGCCGCTCGGCGGCAAACTCGACAATCTGGTTGATAATATGCGGCGTAATGCGCTTTTGCTGCTTAAGTTCGAGGTTTAAATCAGCCTCGCTGAACAGCCCATTTTCCCGCGCCTGTAAGCGACTAAAATCGTACTGTACCACCGGCATATCCAGGCGTTCCGGCGGCGTCAGCCAGTGATTTTTAATCATATAGCGCAGCGGCAGCTCGTAGATACAGTCGCGAAAGAGAGCATTTTCATCGCCACGCACCATACCGTGGTAGTGAAACTGGTAAATCCAGCCTTTGCCGAGGCGATAGGGGGTGGCAGTCAGCCCCAGCAGTCTCAGTTGCGGGTTGCTGCGTTTAAGATGCGTCAATATTTGCTGGTACTGGCTGTCTTCGTCGTCGCTAATGCGGTGGCATTCGTCGATTATCAGCAGCGAGAAGGCATCGCTAAAGTGCTCAGGATTACGCGCTACCGACTGCACGCTGCCAAATACCACTTTGCCGTGGCTCTCTTTACGCTGTAGCCCGGCGGCATAGATATCGGCCTCAAACCCCAGCGCGCAGTATTTGGCGTGGTTTTGCGCCACCAGCTCTTTTACGTGCGCTAACACCAGTACCCGTCCGCGTGCAAGGCGCGCGAGCTCGGCAATCACAATACTTTTTCCCGCACCGGTTGGCAGGACAATCACTGCTGGTTCCTGGCGTTTACGGAAGTAGTTTAGCGTGGCTTCAACGGCTTCTTTCTGGTAAGGACGTAGACTAAACGACATGGCGAGCAACAGGCGGCGAAAACATGGCGCCATTATGGCATGAATTAAGGGCTTTTGCCCCTCACGCCGGGCCGCTATACTTACGACTGTTATTTCCATTTCTCATGCTGGCTACGGTCGGCACATCAGCAACAGACAGGCATAACAATTCATGCGACTTGATAAGTTTATCGCCCGGCAGCTTGGCATTAGTCGTGCCATTGCAGGTCGGGAAATCCGCGCTCGCCGCGTTACCGTTGACGGCGAAATTGTGCGCGACAGCGCCTTTAAGCTGCTGGCCGAGCACGATGTCGCCTTTGACGGCAATTCTCTGGAGCAGCAGGATGGCCCGCGCTATTTCATGCTTAACAAGCCACAGGGTTACGTGTGTTCAACCGACGATCCGGATCATCCCACCGTACTCTATTTCCTTGAAGAAGCCGCGGCGCATGAGTTGCATGCTGCGGGTCGTCTGGATATCGATACCACCGGGCTGGTGCTGATGACGGACGACGGTCAGTGGTCGCACCGTATCACTT
>JALAGK010000010.1 GCA_022712475.1 Enterobacteriaceae bacterium | reverse complement strand
TTTCTGAAGCGCCGTTGGCATGCGGCAGCACTATGTGCTTTCTTCGGTTTCTTTGTGCTTTATCACTTTGAAACCGCCGCCTATACCCAAACCACTATTTCTAGCGTGGTGTTTGTACTGTTTGGCAGCGCGACGGTGTTTTCGTTTTTCCTCACTGCGTTCAGTGAACGACGTTTTCTTAATCTCAAAGAAATTATCACCATTGCGCTTTCTGTGGCTGGGCTGTATCTGATTTTTATGCAGGCAGAAGAGGTTGCGTTTACGTTCAATGAAGGGCTTATCAGCGCCACGCTGGCGGGGCTGGGTTACGGTCTTTTTTTGTTCCTGTCGCGCAGGCTTCATTTTGGTTCCGGGTTTGCACGTATTGCCGCGCTGTTGCTGTTTGGCTGTGTATACCTGTGGATTCCGTTTGAGCCTGGTGTGATGCTAACTTCCATCGGTGTGCTGCCGCTGATGATGTTGGCAGGTCTGGCGGTGCTGCCGACCATTGGCGGGTTCTGGTGTACGACTAAAGCGTTAACGCTGACCTCCAGCCAGTCAGTGCAGTTGATTGAGCTTTCCGAACCAATTTTTGCTATCGCTTTTAGCGCCTTGTTTCTGGGCCAGCACGCCACACCGGTACAGTATCTCGGCGGCGCGCTGATCTTCTTCGCGATTTTCCTGCATGAGTTTACTGTGCTGGAAAGACTGTTTTATCTGCGCGTTAACGGTGTGAGAAAGGATATATAAAAAGACCGCTGCGTGCGTGCACTCTGGTGGCGTCTGGCACCCGGGAGATCTACTATTAGCTGTTCTGGTTAACCCCGGCTTTCTGAAGGTAATGTGTTACACACAGGCAGCGGAATAGCACGCAATCAGTCGGAGATCTTCCCGGGGTCGCGCACGGATTTTACCGTAGCGAAATCAGTTTCTAACAGCGCCATGGTGACCGCGTGAATATTTCGAGCCTCTTTTTTGAGTGCTGGAATGTCAAAACTGAGAACCGCATCCTTTAAAACCGTCATTTTCACTCCCAGGTCTGACCCCTCTCTCACCGTAGAGTTTACGCAAAACCCGGCGACTGCCCCTATCACGAAAACTTCTGAGATAAAATGGCTGTCCAGCCAGGCTTTGAGGCCCGTTGAAGCAAAGGCTGAACTGGTGTTTTTGAAAAAAACTGGCTCATGTGCTTTTTCTCTGAAGGCCTCGATGGCGGGATAAAGCGGTGATGAGGGATGAAGAGAGCTGTCTGGCTCCTCTGTACGGTGGCGGACATGCAAAACCAGGTCGTTATTTGTCCTGAACCGTTTTAAGACAAGCTCCATATTGCTGATAGCATTTCGCGGATAATAGTTAATGCCCTGATGAATTCGCTCTTCGACAAATTTTTGCATATCGATAATCAATAGCGCTCTGGACATTATCATTTCTCCCGCTGAGGAATAGCTTAAACAATTTGTTATCACAATTTTGCCTGAAACACGCCGTTAAACAATGATCTGGGCACGGTTGGTATTATCCCAGGCGTTACAAATGACATAAGGTGACGAGGTGAGAGTGAGGAGAGTGTTTGGTAATGAGATGGCAGCCTGGTGGTGTAAGCTGAGAGCCTGCCCGGCATGCTTATGTCGCATTATACAATGTGTATCAGACGCTGCTTAGTGCGTGAATGAGGCGTTTTCCTGGTTTGTTACTGGCACGGTAAACTGCCTGGGAGCGCTTGCAACAGCAACACAGTTCCCCTAATCTGGCACCGACATGACTCGGGGTGCCCCTGTGTACACAAGGGCTGAGAAACACCCGTATTACCTGATCTGGATTATGCCAGCGTAGGGAAGTCAGATGCCTGCCGGTATCCCTTCTTTCACGCCGGGCAGGAGACTGAACCGTGCTAACCGAATCCCTTACCTTTGCACAGACCACTCACGTTGTGGGACTGCTGCGTAACCGTTCCCCACTTGTACACTGCATGACTAACGATGTGGTGCAAACCTTTACCGCTAACGTATTACTGGCGCTCGGCGCGTCGCCGGCGATGGTTATTGACGAAGACGAATCCGCGCAGTTCAGCGCTGTAGCCAGCGCACTGTTAATTAATGTGGGTACGCTGACGCCGGAGCGCGCCCGTGCCATGCGCGCTGCTATCGATAGCGCAAACGCTGCCGGGACGCCCTGGGTGCTTGACCCGGTGGCCGTGGGAAGGTTGTCGCTGCGCACGGAGTTTGCCCACGAGGTACTCGCGCTACGCCCGGCGGCAGTGCGTGGGAATGCTTCAGAAATTCTGGCGTTGGCAGGGGAGCATAGTGGAGGGCGCGGTGTGGACAGCACCGATGATGCCGCAGCTGCGCTGCCCGCCGCTCAGGCTCTGGCGCGCCGCTACGCGACTATAGTGGTGGTGACAGGCGAACGGGATTATCTGACCGACGGCGAGCCCGTATACAGCGTGCCAGGCGGCCACGTGATGATGACGCGCGTGGTGGGCACCGGTTGTGCACTGTCGGCAGTGGTTGCTGCCTGCTGCACGCTGCCGGGCGGCAGGCTGGCTCATGTGGCGGCGGCCTGCGCGCTGATGGCGCGCGCAGGCGAACAGGCTGTGGCCGCAAGCCAGGGACCAGGCAGTTTTGTTGCCGCGTTTATAGACGCACTATGGCAGCTTAATCGGGAGACGCGGGCATGAAACGTATTAACGCACTGACTATCGCGGGTACCGATCCGAGCGGCGGCGCGGGCATTCAGGCTGACCTGAAAACCTTTTCGGCGCTCGGTGCATATGGCACCAGCGTGATTACCGCGCTGGTGGCGCAGAATACGCTTGGCGTACAGTCGGTATACCGTATTGAACCCGATTTTGTCGCAGCACAGCTCGACTCGGTATTCAGCGACGTGCGCATTGATACCACCAAAATCGGCATGCTGGCTGAAACTGATATTGTTGAAGCGGTTGCAGAGCGCCTGGCGCACTGGCAGGTAAAAACGGTGGTGCTTGATACCGTAATGTTGGCCAAAAGCGGCGACCCGCTGTTGTCATCTTCTGCGGTATCAACGCTGCGCGAGCGTCTGTTACCACAGGTGTCGCTGATAACGCCAAACTTGCCTGAAGCAGCTGCTCTGCTGGATGGCCCGGTTGCGACCAACGAGCGGGAGATGCACGAGCAGGGCAAGGCGCTGATGGCGCTCGGCTGTGAGGCGGTACTGATGAAAGGCGGGCATCTGGATAACGGTGAAAGTCCTGACTGGCTGTTTACACGCGAGGGCGCGCAGCGTTTTACCGCACCGCGCATTCAGACTAAAAACACCCACGGTACGGGCTGTACGCTCTCTGCTGCGCTGGCGGCACTCAGGCCGCGCCATACCGACTGGGCTCAAACCGTCGTCGAAGCCAAAACCTGGCTTACGCAGGCGCTGGCACAGGCCGACAGCCTTGAAGTGGGGCACGGTCACGGGCCGGTTCATCATTTTCATGCATGGTGGTGAAACGCGTCAGCCCGGGTAGCTCTTAGCGGTGAAGCGTGCCAGCGGAATTAACTGAAAACAGGCGCAATGCTGGTAATACGCGTCGCAGAAGACCAGGATTAGTGGGCCCGCCGTAAGACGCGGGCGAGGACTAAACTGGAGCGGCAGGCGTCGTGCCTGTCGCCGAGACGGGAGTTTATTATGACTGATATTGCGCAGTTGCTGGGTAAAGACGCTGACACGCTGTTACAGCATCGTTGTATGACTATTC
>JALAGK010000068.1 GCA_022712475.1 Enterobacteriaceae bacterium | reverse complement strand
TCTCACACCCTACCATTCAGATAATGTTGTGATGATATGTCTTTAAGAGTGTGCCTGGAATCGAAGGGAAAGAGGAGATTTCTGAAAGATAAAAATAGAAATCCCGCCGGAGCGGGATTTTTAGCAAAACAGAAATTATTTCTGTTTGATAAGGAAATCTTCGAGAGCTTTCCCTTCTTCTTCAATGGCTTTCTTGATAACAGCCGGAGTACGGCCCTGGCCGGTCCAGGTTTTTTCTTCGCCATTCTCATCAATATAAGAGTATTTTGCCGGACGGGCAGCACGCTTGCTTTTCGTGCCCGGCTTCGCGCTGCTTAATACGCTCAGCAGGTCAGTAGGATCAATACCGTCCTGAAGCAGCATTTCGCGGTATTGTTGCAGTTTACGATTGCGCTCTTCAATTTCAGCAGCAGCCGCGTTTTCTTCTTCGCGACGTTCGTTAACGACAACTTCGAGTTTTTCCAGCATTTCTTCCAGCGTTTCCAGGGTGCATTCTCTTGCCTGGGCGCGAAGAGTACGGATGTTGTTCAGAATTTTAAGTGCTTCGCTCATTGCAGTAATCTCAAACTTATAATGGGGTTGGGTTTGTTGAAGTAATAATAGAGTGTTAATTCTGGTTCTGCAATAGGGGGAAATGTAATGAATCAAATTTAAGCTTATTTACCGGGTTTTTATTTTTCCATTAACAGCATTTCTGCTTGAAGTCGCTCACAGAAAAACTCATGGCAAGTCAATTTTTCAACATTCATCTGATGGTGGGTATCTGGACGAATGATGATAAAAAGAGAGAGTGCTGTGTTTTATCCGGGTGACATTACGTAAAGATAAGTTGTTAGTGACATATCATTTTTCCGTACTGAAAATAATAATTAATGGGCAATAAAGGCGCTTTAATACTAAGAAAAAGCTTTAATCTCGTAGAGTTAACGTATGTCCTGGCAAGTTGTGCGTTATGTGCAATGCACTGTAACAAATCGTAATAACGATACCGGAAATGTAATACCCCGGTTGTCAGAAAGGGATGGCGAATCACGTTGTGCTGGTATGCTACAATCCCAATCTCTCTATTACTACACACTGACTGGGGTCTTCCGGCAATGGCTCAGCTTTATTTTTACTATTCGGCAATGAATGCTGGTAAATCGACCGCTTTGTTGCAGTCATCGTACAACTACCAGGAACGCGGGATGCGTACCGTGGTTTATACCGCAGAAATTGATAACCGATTTGGGTCAGGAAAAGTCAGTTCGCGAATAGGACTATCCTCCCCGGCTCGCCTTTATAATCCAGCGACTTCTCTGCTGGAAGATATTAAGGCAGAAAACACAAGAGAACAGATTCACTGTGTTCTGGTTGATGAGAGTCAGTTTCTTACCCGCGAACAGGTTTATCAGCTTTCTGAAGTGGTCGATGAACTGGATATTCCCGTGTTGTGCTACGGGTTGCGAACGGATTTTCGTGGTGAACTCTTTACCGGCAGCCAGTATTTACTGGCATGGTCAGATAAGCTGGTGGAATTAAAAACCATTTGTTTCTGTGGCCGCAAAGCCAGCATGGTGTTGCGCCTTGATAAGGAAGGGCGGCCTTATAATGAAGGGGAACAGGTCGTGATTGGCGGCAACGAACGCTATGTGTCGGTCTGTCGTAAGCATTATAAAGAAGCGCTTTCTCAGGGCTCTCTACAGGCCATACAGGGTTGCTGAGTGTTCTTACGCTGTTTACCCTCATGGTCGTCAATAAGGCACCAGGGGCTTTCTGATGGCGGTTGGAATGGTGCGATGAATGTGAGTCTGGTGGATAATGCGTTAAGGGCTGTCTGTTTGATTTACGGGCGTAACAGATGTGTGTGGCTGGGTTCTTTTTATCTGTGATGACGAGCAGCGTGGTACGCTGTGATTTGAGAATCCGGTCTGGCAGACGTGATAAAACATACTTCCGGGCTTCCGGGAATCGCATTATTTTGGTTTTGCCGCATCCGAGCGTCAGTGCCGGACGATGACACTAAAGAAAACGATTTTGCGAGATAAAAAAACCCGCCAAATGGCGGGTTTTTTACAGGCTGTCAGTTAACTATTAAGCGGTTTTCTTGGCTTTCTTGTCAGCTTTGGCGGGTACGGCGGCTTTCTTGTCTGCGACTTCACCTTCGGTGAACTCACGACCGTAGTAGGTATCCAGCAGAATCTGCTTCAGTTCAGAAATCAGCGGATAGCGCGGGTTGGCGCCTGTGCACTGGTCGTCGAACGCATCTTCAGACAGTTTATCTACATGTGCCAGGAAGTCAGCTTCCTGAACGCCTGCTTCACGAATAGATTTCGGAATACCCAGCTCAGCTTTCAGCGTATCCAGCCATGCCAGCAGTTTCTCAATCTTAACCGCGGTACGGTCGCCCGCTGCGGTCAGACCAAGGTGGTCGGCAATTTCAGCATAACGGCGGCGCGCCTGCGGGCGGTCATACTGGCTGAACGCGGTCTGTTTAGTTGGGTTGTCGTTCGCGTTATAGCGGATAACGTTACCGATAAGCAGAGCGTTAGCAAGGCCGTGCGGGATGTGGAACTGTGAGCCCAGCTTGTGTGCCATTGAGTGGCACACGCCCAGGAAGGCGTTAGCAAACGCGATACCGGCGATAGTAGCTGCACTGTGCACACGCTCACGGGCAACCGGGTTTTTCGCGCCTTCGTTGTAAGAGGCTGGCAGGTTTTCTTTGAGCAATTTCAGCGCCTGCAACGCCTGGCCGTCAGAGAATTCACTCGCCAGTACAGAAACATAGGCTTCCAGTGCGTGGGTTACCGCATCCAGGCCGCCAAAGGCGCACAGGGATTTCGGCATATCCATCACCAGGTTGGCGTCTACAATCGCCATGTCCGGGGTCAGTGCGTAATCTGCCAGCGGATATTTCTGGCCGGTGGCATCGTCAGTCACAACTGCAAACGGGGTGACTTCGGAACCGGTACCGGAAGTGGTAGTGATGGCAATCATTTTCGCCTTCACGCCCATTTTCGGGAACTTGTAGATACGTTTACGGATATCCATAAAGCGCAGCGCCAGTTCTTCGAAGTGCGTTTCCGGGTGCTCGTACATGACCCACATGATTTTGGCTGCGTCCATCGGGGAACCACCGCCCAGAGCAATGATAACGTCCGGCTTAAACGAGTTCGCAAGTTCTGCACCTTTACGCACAATACTCAGCGTCGGGTCAGCTTCAACTTCAAAGAACACTTCTGTTTCAACGCCCGCCGCTTTCAGCACAGAGGTAATCTGGTCAGCATAGCCGTTATTGAACAGGAAGCGGTCGGTTACGATAAGCGCACGTTTATGACCATCGGTTACCACCTCATCCAGAGCGATAGGCAGGGAACCACGGCGGAAGTAGATAGATTTCGGAAGTTTATGCCACAACATGTTTTCAGCTCGTTTAGCAACGGTTTTCTTGTTGATCAGGTGCTTCGGACCAACGTTTTCAGAGATGGAGTTACCACCCCAGGAACCACAACCCAGCGTCAGGGACGGGGCGAGCTTGAAGTTATACAAATCACCGATACCACCCTGAGATGCCGGGGTATTGATCAGAATACGTGCGGTTTTCATTTTGTTGCCAAACAGCGCAACACGCTGCGGCTGGTTGTCCTGGTCGGTATACAGGCAGGAGGTATGGCCGATACCGCCCATTTCTACCAGTTTCTCTGCTTTATTAACGGCATCGTCGAAGTCTTTAGCACGGTACATCGCCAGTGTCGGAGACAGTTTTTCGTGCGCAAATGGCTCGCTTTCATCAACCAGAGAGACTTCACCAATCAGAATCTTGGTGCTGGCTGGTACAGTCAGACCTGCCATTTCGGCGATTTTGGTCGCCGGCTGACCCACGATAGCGGCGTTCAGTGCGCCATTTTTCAGGATGATGTCCTGAACTGCTTTGAGCTCTTTACCTTGCAGCAGGTAGCCGCCGTGGGTAGCAAAACGCTCGCGCACTGCGTCATAGACAGAATCAACAACAACAACAGACTGTTCAGATGCACAAATAACGCCGTTGTCGAAGGTTTTGGACATCAGGATTGAGGCGACGGCGCGTTTGATATCCGCAGTCTCATCAATTACGACCGGGGTGTTACCGGCACCTACGCCGATAGCCGGTTTACCGGAGCTATAAGCAGCTTTAACCATGCCCGGACCACCAGTGGCCAGAATCAGGTTAATGTCTGGGTGGTGCATCAAGGCATTGGACAGTTCAACAGACGGTTGATCGATCCAGCCAATCAGGTCTTTCGGTGCGCCAGCGGCGATGGCTGCCTGCAGCACAATGTCAGCAGCTTTGTTAGTCGCTTCTTTAGCACGCGGGTGCGGCGAGAAAATGATAGCGTTACGAGTTTTAAGGCTAATCAGCGACTTAAAGATGGCCGTTGAGGTAGGGTTTGTGGTGGGAACAATACCGCAAATAATGCCGATAGGCTCTGCGATAGTGATGGTGCCGAAAGTATCGTCGGTATCAAGAATACCGCAGGTTTTTTCGTCTTTGTAGGCGTTGTAGATATACTCGGAAGCAAAGTGGTTTTTGATCACTTTATCTTCGATAATACCCATGCCGGACTCGGCAACAGCCATTTTCGCAAGGGGGATTCGAGCATCTGCAGCAGCCAGAGCGGCGGCGCGGAAGATTTTATCAACCTGTTCTTGGGTGAAGTTGGCATATTCACGCTGGGCTTTTTTTACGCGCTCTACGAGTGCGTTAAGTTCAGCGACATTAGTAACAGCCATAATGCTCTCCTGATAATGTTAAACTTTTTTAGTGAATCATCTGCTCGACAAGTCAGTATAGACAAATCGTCTGCAGCTGGCGAAAAAGTTAAGAAAACAACATGTTATCCACGAACTGATTCACTGATTTACTAAAAGAGCTTCGA
>JALAGK010000067.1 GCA_022712475.1 Enterobacteriaceae bacterium | reverse complement strand
TCAGGGGACTTCGCGCGTAAGAAAAGAAACGGAAAGTACGCTGAAGGCCTCCTGTATGGAGGCCTTTTTTTTACCCGACAATTTTGCATACAGACCAATGACCCCGGCCCCATTAGCCGGCATAAGAGGAAAACCATGTCACATCTCGCAGAGCTGGTTGCCAGCGCAACGGCAGCCATTAATGAGGCTCAGGATGTCGCGGCACTGGATAACGTGCGCGTTGAATATCTGGGAAAGAAAGGGCAGTTGACCCTTCAGATGACCACCCTGCGCGAACTGCCGCCAGAAGAACGCCCCGCCGCAGGTGCAGTGATCAACGAAGCTAAAGAGCAGGTGCAGCAGGTGCTCAACGCGCGTAAAGCGGCGCTTGAAGGCGCTGCGCTGAACGCTCGCCTGGCAGCTGAAACCATTGACGTTTCCCTGCCTGGGCGCCGTATTGAAAACGGCGGCCTACACCCGGTAACGCGTACTATCGACCGTATTGAAAGTTTCTTCGGTGAGCTTGGTTTTACCGTGGCGACCGGCCCGGAAATTGAAGACGACTACCATAACTTCGACGCGCTCAACATCCCGGGGCATCATCCGGCACGAGCTGACCACGACACTTTCTGGTTCGACGCTACCCGCTTGTTGCGCACGCAGACCTCAGGTGTGCAAATCCGCACAATGAAAGGCCAGCAGCCGCCAATTCGTATCATTGCGCCGGGACGCGTCTATCGCAACGACTACGATCAGACTCATACTCCGATGTTCCATCAGATGGAAGGTCTGATTGTTGATACCAATATCAGTTTCACCAACCTCAAAGGCACGCTGCACGACTTCTTGCGCAACTTCTTTGAAGAAGATTTGCAAGTACGCTTCCGTCCGTCTTATTTCCCGTTTACCGAGCCGTCTGCTGAAGTAGACGTGATGGGTAAAAACGGTAAATGGCTGGAAGTGCTGGGTTGCGGCATGGTTCACCCGAACGTATTGCGCAATGTAGGTATCGATCCGGAAGTGTATTCTGGCTTTGCATTTGGCATGGGCATGGAGCGTCTGACCATGTTGCGCTATGGCGTGACCGATTTGCGCGCGTTCTTCGAAAACGATCTGCGTTTCCTCAAACAGTTTAAATAAGGGCAGGACAAAATAATGAAATTCAGTGAACTGTGGTTACGCGAATGGGTTAATCCGGCGCTCGACAGCGCAGCGCTGTCTGAGCAAATCACCATGGCGGGCCTGGAAGTCGATGGTGTTGAACCAGTGGCGGGCGCGTTTAATGGCGTTGTGGTCGGCGAGGTCGTCGAGTGTGGCCAGCACCCGAATGCTGACAAGCTGCGCGTGACAAAAGTCAACGTGGGCGGCGAGCGCCTGCTCGATATCGTCTGTGGTGCGCCAAACTGCCGTCAGGGCCTGAAAGTGGCGGTTGCTACCATTGGTGCCGTACTGCCGGGCGATTTCAAAATTAAAGCGGCCAAGCTTCGTGGTGAGCCGTCTGAGGGTATGCTGTGCTCTTTCTCTGAGCTGGGTATTTCCGACGATCACAGCGGTATTATCGAGTTGCCTCAGGATGCGCCTGTCGGTACCGATATTCGTGAGTACCTGAAGCTCGATGATAACACTATCGAAATCAGCGTGACGCCGAACCGTGCCGACTGCTTAGGTATTATGGGTGTAGCACGTGATGTAGCTGTGCTGAACCAGCAGCCGCTGAACATGCCAGACATGGCGCCGGTAGCGCCGACTATTACCGACACGTTGCCGATTCGTGTTGAAGCACCGCAGGCGTGCCCGCGCTATCTGGGCCGCGTAGTGAAAGGTATTGATGTCACAGCCCCGACGCCGTTGTGGATGAAAGAAAAACTCCGTCGCTGCGGCATCCGCTCTATTGATGCAGTAGTTGATGTTACCAACTACGTGCTGCTTGAGCTGGGACAGCCGATGCATGCCTTCGACCTGGACCGCATCGAGGGCGGTATTGTCGTGCGTATGGCGAAAGAGGGTGAAACTCTGACGTTACTTGACGGCAGCGAAGCGAAGCTCAATGACGACACGCTGGTGATTGCCGACCACGGCAAGGCGCTGGCAATGGGTGGTATCTTTGGCGGTGAGCACTCTGGCGTGAATGGTGAAACCCGCAACGTGCTGCTGGAATGTGCATTCTTTAATCCGCTGTCCATTACCGGTCGTGCACGTCGCCACGGCCTGCATACCGATGCTTCTCATCGCTATGAGCGTGGTGTGGACTCAGCGCTGCAATATCAGGCGATGGAGCGCGCGACCCGCCTGCTTATCGATCTCTGTGGTGGCGAAGCTGGACCCATTATTGACACTACCAGTGAAGCTGACCTGCCGAAACCGGCAACCATTACGTTGCGTCGCAGCAAGCTGGATCGTTTGATTGGTCACGTTGTTCCGGATGCACAGGTGAGCGATATCCTGCGCCGCCTGGGCTGTGAAGTAACGGAAGGTAAGGGCGAGTGGACTGCTGTCGCGCCGTCCTGGCGTTTCGATATGGCTATCGAAGAAGACCTGGTTGAAGAAGTCGCGCGTGTTTACGGCTATAACAGCATTCCTGACCAGCCGCTGATGGCAAGCCTGACGATGGGTACGCACCGTGAAGCGAATCTTTCTCTTAAGCGCGTGAAAAATATGCTGGTGGACAAAGGCTACCAGGAAGTCATTACCTACAGCTTCGTTGATCCAAAAATTCAACAGTTACTGCACCCGCAGCAAGAGGCGCTGATTCTGCCTAGCCCGATTTCCAGCGAAATGTCAGCGATGCGTCTGTCGCTGTGGAGCGGCTTGTTGGGTGCGGTGGTGTACAATCAGAACCGTCAGCAGAACCGCGTGCGCCTGTTCGAAAGCGGTCTACGTTTTGTTCCTGATACGCAGGCAGACTTGGGTATTAGGCAGGATGTGATGCTGGCAGGTGTGATTTGCGGAAATCGCTATGAAGAGCATTGGGACCTGGAAAAAAACGCCGTTGATTTCTATGATTTAAAAGGCGATCTCGAATCAGTGCTGGAATTGACTGGCGAGCTTTCTGACATTGAGTTCCGTGCAGAAGCGAACCCGGCCTTGCATCCTGGTCAGAGTGCTGCCATGTATTTAAAAGGCGAGCGCATTGGTTTCCTTGGTGTTGTCCATCCAGAACTGGAGCGTAAGCTGGACCTGAACGGCCGCACGCTGGTGTTTGAGCTGCTCTGGGAGCGTATCGCAAACCGCCGTATACCGCAGGCGCAGGAGGTTTCTCGCTTCCCTGCTAACCGTCGTGATATTGCGATTGTGGTCGCTGAAAACGTTCCCGCAGCAGAAATTATCACCGAATGTAAGAAAGTTGGCGCAAATCAGGTAGTTGGCGTAAACTTATTCGATGTGTACCGCGGTAAGGGTGTTGCTGAGGGATATAAGAGCCTGGCTATCAGTCTTATCCTTCAGGATACCAGCCGTACACTCGAAGAAGATGAGATTGCCGCTACCGTAGCTAAATGCGTTGCGGCACTAAAAGAGCGATTCCAGGCATCATTGAGGGATTGAAACTATGGCGCTTACAAAAGCAGAAATGTCCGAGTACCTGTTTGATAAGCTTGGGCTTAGCAAGCGGGACGCCAAAGAGCTGGTTGAGCTGTTTTTTGAAGAGATCCGTCGTGCTCTGGAAAACGGTGAGCAGGTGAAGCTTTCTGGCTTTGGAAATTTTGACTTGCGATATAAAAACCAACGTCCCGGGCGTAACCCGAAGACCGGCGAAGACATTCCTATCACGGCGCGCCGTGTGGTGACCTTCCGTCCAGGTCAAAAGCTTAAAAGCCGGGTTGAAAACGCAACACCAAAAAACAACTGAAGTTTCAGAACTACAAAGGCCCGCGCAAGCGGGCCTTTTTCTTTATTTACACAGCGATTTGCGCCAGTGGCCGTAAACGCCTTGCGCCGCTGTATACGGCTCGTAAAATCAACTTCATGCTTTCAATACGTGAAAATTCTGTGATGCTGCCTTTCATTATCCAACAACGCCGTCGTGAACGCCGCTGGCTTTTTCGTCTAACGGTGCTGCTTATTATGGCAGCAGTGTTCAGCTTGTGTGTGGGGGAGCGCTGGATTGGGCCGGGCGAATGGTTGGGCGAATCGGGCCAGCTTTTTGTGGGGCAAATTCGGCTACCACGCACGCTTGCTGTGCTCCTGGTGGGAGCGGCGCTTGCGGTTACCGGTGCGGTTATGCAGGCGCTGTTTGATAACCCACTAGCGGAGCCTGGATTGCTGGGGGTTGCTAATGGGGCGGGCGTGGCGCTGGTTGGTGGTGTACTACTGGGCCAGGGTACGCTGCCGGACTGGGGACTCGGTGCCTGCGCTATCGCCGGGGCACTGGTAGCAACCCTGGTATTGCTGCGCTTTGCGCGTCGTCACCTTTCCATTAGCCGTTTGCTGCTGGCAGGCGTGGCGTTGGGGATAATCTGTAGCGCGCTGATGACCTGGGCGGTGTATTTCTCTACCAGCCTTGACCTGCGTCAGCTAATGTACTGGATGATGGGGGGCTTTGGCGGTGTGAGTTGGGACCAGGCCTGGCTAATGGCTGCACTGCTGCCGGTGCTTATCTGGTTGTGTAGCTGCTCACGTGCCCTGAATTTGTTGGCGTTGGGTGAGTTGTCTGCGCGCCAGCTTGGTCTGCCGCTGTGGCTGTGGCGCAACCTGCTGGTGGCGGCGACCGGCTGGCTGGTCGGGGTCAGCGTAGCGCTGGCGGGAGCCATCGGTTTTATTGGCCTGGTTATACCGCACATTCTGCGCCTGCGTGGCATGACCGATCATCGCATTCTGTTACCAGCAAGCGCCCTGGCCGGTGCCATCACTTTGCTGCTGGCCGATATCATTGCCCGCCAGGCATTGATATCGGCGGAATTGCCTATCGGCGTTGTGACGGCCACGTTAGGGGCGCCGGTCTTTATCTGGTTACTACTAAAAACACGCTAAACCTTCAACAACCATAATCAGGAGTACGCTATGCAGGATATTCTGAATACCCCGGTGACAACCATCGATGGTGAAAATACCACTCTCGCGCAGTGGCAGGGCAAAGTGCTACTCGTGGTCAATGTCGCCTCGAAATGTGGCCTGACGCCGCAGTACGAGCAGCTGGAAGCATTACAGGAAGCTCGCGGCGCGCAAGGATTCAGCGTGCTGGGCTTTCCCTGCAATCAGTTTTTAGGGCAGGAGCCGGGCGGTGAAGAAGAGATCAAAACGTTTTGTAGCATGACCTATGGTGTCACCTTTCCGCTGTTTAGCAAGGTAGAGGTTAATGGAAAGCAGCGTCACCCGTTGTACCAGAAGCTGGTTGCCGCCGCGCCTGATGCCATCGCACCACAGGGCAGCGGTTTTTATGAGCGCATGGCCAGCAAAGGTCGAGCGCCGCAAGAGAAAGGCGACATTCTGTGGAATTTTGAAAAATTCCTGATTGGTCGTGATGGTCAGGTTATCGCGCGTTTCTCGCCGGACACCACGCCGGACGATCCTGCACTGACGCAAGCCATTGATACGGCACTGGCGAAATAATGACAACGCTTCTGCGCCTGGAAGGGCTTGCACTGCATGGACGCGTTGGACCGACTCACGCACAGGTGCAGCGCGGTGAATTATTACATCTCATAGGCCCTAATGGTGCAGGAAAAAGCTCGCTATTGGGGCTGATGGCAGGTCTGCTCACTGGTGAAGGGCGTATTATCTTTGACGATAAACCCCTCGCCGACTGGCTGCCAACGCTCCTGGCGCGACGGCGGGCAATGTTGCACCAACAGCAGACACCGCCATTTGCTATGCCGTTGTGGCATTTTCTGACCCTGCACCAGCTTGATGACCCCTGCGAAGCAGCATTGCTTGCACAGGCGCAGGCGTTTGGCCTTGAAGAGAAACTTAACAGGCGAGTCTCAGAACTGTCCGGTGGTGAATGGCAGCGCGCGCGCCTGGCCGCGGTATTGCTACAGCTTGGCAACCATGACAGTCTGAGCGGCAAGCTGCTGTTGCTCGATGAGCCGATGAACAGCCTGGATGTGGCGCAACAGGCCGCGTTGGACAGGCAATTACAAACGCTGTGTCGTGCAGGGGCTACAGTAGTGATGAGTAGCCACGATCTTAATTACAGCCTGCGTCATGCTGCAAGCGTATGGTTGATTGAGCGGGGAAGATTGCTGGCACAGGGTATTCCCGCAGACGTCCTCACGCCGGACAGGCTAACGTCCGTTTATGATGTACCGTTTCGTCGACTTGAGGTTGAGGGCGTTAAAGTGCTGATTTCATCGCATTAGCGTCACAGAAACTTGCCTGCACAACGAAACGCGGGCTAAATTAGCGAGAATAAGAATAAAGCCAGAGGATTAGCCTGAAATGCGGCTGTGGTTATTGTTAGTGGCAACGCTGGTGCTGGTGGGCTGTAGTCACCATAGTGCGCCGCCCCCAAACGCGCGACTCTCTGACTCTATTATGGTGATTGCGCAACTTAACGATCAGCTTAACAACTGGCGCGGCACGCCGTATCGCTACGGTGGCATGAGTCGACGCGGTGTTGATTGCTCCGGGTTTGTGGCGCTGACTTTCAGCAGCCGTTTTGCGCTGGATTTGCCGCGTGAAACGCGCAGCCAGGCTGAGGTTGGCACCCGCATTGCCAAAGAAGAGCTATTGCCAGGCGATCTGGTGTTCTTCAAAACCGGTAGTGGTGAAAACGGCCTGCATGTTGGTATTTATGATACGGATAATCAGTTTATTCATGCCTCCACCAGCCGTGGCGTAATACGTTCCTCACTCAACAACGTCTACTGGCGCGATAAATTCTGGCAGGCACGACGTATCTGAATAACCCCCGCGGTACTCCGTGTTTAAATCCTGCGCCAGCGGCTACACTGGCGCCAGGAGGCACAATGACAACTCACCCTGAATTTAATAATACCTGGCACGACAGGCTGGCGGATTTTTATACTGCGCTGAATCCCACACCGCTCGATAATGCTCGTCTGCTGTGGCATAACACAGCGCTGGCGCGTGAGCTGGGACTTGATGCTTCGCTATTTAGCGATGCGAGCATCTGGGGCGGTGAGGTGCTGTTGCCCGGAATGCAGCCCCTGGCCCAGGTATATAGTGGCCATCAGTTTGGTGTATGGGCCGGGCAGCTGGGTGACGGGCGCGGCATTCTGCTTGGTGAACAGCGTTTGCATGATGGCAGGCAGTATGACTGGCATCTTAAGGGGGCTGGCCTCACGCCTTATTCGCGCATGGGCGATGGCCGGGCGGTGGTGCGCTCAAGCGTGCGCGAGGCGCTGGCATCGGAAGCGCTGCATCACTTAGGCATCCCTACAACCCGGGCATTGAGTATTGTAAACAGCGATACACCGGTTTACCGCGAAAGTGTAGAACGCGGTGCAATGATGATGCGTATTGCGCAAAGCCACCTGCGCTTTGGTCACGTTGAACATTTTTACTACCGCCGTGAGCCAGACAAGGTACAGCAACTGGTCGATTATGCCATTGAGCGTCACTGGCCGCAGTGGGTAGCGGAGTCTGACCGTTACCTGCTATGGTTTCGTGATGTGGTGGCGCGTACTGCCCGGTTAATCGCGCAGTGGCAGTGTGTGGGTTTTGCGCATGGCGTAATGAATACGGACAATATGTCGCTGCTCGGGTTAACTCTCGACTATGGTCCGTATGGTTTTCTGGACGACTGGCAGCCGGGTTTTATCTGCAACCATTCTGATTACCAGGGGCGTTACGCGTTTGATAACCAACCGGCCGTAGGGCTATGGAACCTGCAACGACTGGCGCAGGCCCTGTCAGTGCTGATTGATGTGGATGGGCTCAATGATGCGCTTGGCAGCTATCAGGAGACCTTGATGCGTGAATATGGCCTGCGTATGCGTGCGAAGCTTGGATTTATGACGCCGCAGCAGGATGACAATACGCTACTAAGTGAACTGCTGGCGCTGATGGAGAAAGAGGGCAGCGATTTTACCCGCACGTTCCGGCTGCTGAGCGAGACCGAGCAACAACAGGCGGCATCGCCATTGCGTGATGAATTTATCGATCGTACGTCCTTTGACGCCTGGTTTGGGCGCTACAGACGCAGACTTGGGTGTGATGGCGTTGATGATAACGTGCGCCAACAGGCGATGAAAGCGATGAACCCGGCAGTGGTGTTGCGCAACTGGTTGGCGCAGCGGGCGATAGAAGGGGCCGAGCGAGATGACCCGGCAGAACTGGAGCAACTGCTGGCGGCGTTAAGTAATCCGTTTGCCGACAGGGATGATGATTACGTGCGTCGCCCCCCTGACTGGGGTAGACGCCTTGAGGTCAGCTGTTCAAGCTAACACTTGCGCCAGTTTCACAAGGTAGCGCCAGACGTCGGTCGACCAGATAAAAAATCCGCCTGTTCAGGCGGATTTTTTTATTCAGTAAGCGCGCAGCTTAAAAACGGCTGTCAATAGCCGCAGCAAGCGTTACCAGTAGATCTTCGCTTTGCGCCCAGCTCAGACATGGATCGGTAATTGATTTGCCATAAACGAGCGGCTCGCCGCTAACAATGGGCTGGGTGCCTTCTTCAATAAAGCTTTCTACCATGACGCCCGCCACCGCACTAGAACCTGCACGAATCTGCTGACAAATATCTTCGCATACTTCAAGCTGGCGGCGGTGCTGCTTCTGGCAGTTACCGTGACTGAAGTCCACCACCAGGTGTTCGGGTAAGCCAAACTCGTGCAGGCTGGCACAGGCAGCAGCCAAATCTTCGGCGTAATAGTTCGGACGTTTGCCGCCACGCATAATGATATGGCCGTATGGGTTGCCGCTGGTCTGGTAAATAGGCATTTGACCGTGCTGATCCGGGGAGAGGAACATATGGCTGACGCGTGAAGCGCGTATTGCATCGACGGCAATACGGGTATTACCATCAGTGCCGTTTTTAAACCCTACCGGGCAGGAGAGTGCAGAGGCCATCTCGCGATGGATTTGGCTTTCGGTGGTGCGTGCGCCGATTGCGCCCCAGCTGATAAGGTCGGCGATAAACTGGCCTGTCACCATGTCCAGAAACTCGGTGGTGGTGGGCACGCCCAGTTCGTTGACCTGCAACAGCAGGCGGCGGGCCTGCTCAAGCCCGGCGTTAACACGACAGCTGCCGTTGAGATCCGGATCGGAAATCAGTCCTTTCCATCCCACCACGGTGCGAGGTTTCTCGAAGTAGGTACGCATAACGATTTCAAGGCGGTGACCGTAGCGTTCGCGCATGCCCTGTAGGCGACGTGCGTAATCGAGCGCGGCATCGGGATCGTGGATCGAGCAGGGGCCAATGATAACCAGGAGCCGTTTGTCTTCACCATTAAGAATACGCTCAATGCGGCGGCGTGCTGAGTTGACGTGTTCTGCCACCGCGTCGGTGACGGGATAACGCCCGGCAAGTTCAGCTGGCGTAACCAGACTGTCAATGCGGGCGCTGCGCAGTTCATCTGTTTTATTCATGTGGTATCTCAGAATCAGTGACTTCTCTGCGGCAGATATGCCGGGAGTGATGGCGATCACGATAAACCAATTTGTGCTGCATTTAAACGTACTGAAAGGTTCATCTGCCAGTTGCGAGACACCGTATCACAGAATATTGCGCTATAAAACTAGTTTGCTAGTACATGCGGCGACTCAACCCGGCAATGTCCATAATCTTGGTTGCGATTTCTTCCACTGAGTAATTGGTGCTGTTGAGATAGCGTATCTGATGTTTACGATATAGCGCCTCCACTTCTGCTACTTCCATGCGGCACTGGCGTAGCGAAGCATAGCGGCTATTTTCACGGCGTTCTTCACGAATGGCCGCCAGTCTTTCAGGGTTAATAGTCAGCCCGAACAGTTTGTGTTGTAACGGTTTTAGTGCGACGGGAAGTTGCAGGTTATCCATATCATCGGCAATAAACGGATAGTTAGCTGCGCGGATGCCGTATTGCATGGCCAGATAAAGACTGGTGGGCGTTTTCCCACAGCGTGAGACACCAAGCAAAATCACCTGTGCCTGGTCGAGGTTGCGCATCGAAATGCCGTCATCGTGCGCCAGCGTATAGTCAATGGCGGCAATACGCGCGTCATAGCGGTTCAGATTGCCGGGTGTGAGGCCATGGGTACGGTGTGCGACGGGCGTCGGGTCAAGCTTTAGCTCGCTTTGTAATGGTGCAACCAGCGCCTGTACGATGTCCTGACAAAATCCCTCGCTTTCCATGATGATGCTGCGAATCTCAGGCAGCACGATGGAGAAAAAGACCAGTGGGCGCTCACCGGTTTGCTGCCAGATGGCATCAATCTGCTCTTTCACCGCACGGGCGCGGCTTTCGGTTTCGACAAAAGGCAGTGTAATGCTGTTGATGGTGACCGGGAACTGCGAGAGTACCGCATGGCCAAGAACTTCGGCAGTAATCGCGGTACCGTCGGAAATATAAAATAC
>JALAGK010000066.1 GCA_022712475.1 Enterobacteriaceae bacterium | reverse complement strand
GTTACCGGTATGCGCCTTGGCATCCTGTCCGACCGCGTGATGGTGGAGTTGCGCATCAGTAAACGCTATCAGTATCTGGTACGCAACAGCTCGGTATTCTGGCTGGCCTCGGGTTACAACCTTGACTTTGGGCTTATCGGCGGTGTAGTGAAAACCGGTACGTTCAATCAGTTTATTCGCGGCGGCATTCAGTTTGCCACTCCGCCTGGCACGCCGCTTGCGCCTAAGGCACAGCCGGGTAAACACTTCCTGCTGCTTGATAATGAGCCTAGAGAATGGCGCGAGTGGGGAACCGCCCTCCCTCGCTAACCTTGTCGCCCCGGCATTACGCCGGGGCACACACCACCCATTAAGAAATCCTTACAATCGTGTTAGAATTCGCGGTTCGTAATGACAATTCTGATGGGACACCCCGTGGTTCAGAACCCTTCTTTTTTGCCCAGGGCGTTTCTTGACGCCATGCGCGACGCCATGCCAGCTGATGATGACTTCGATGCGTTTATCGCCGCCTGTCAACGCCCGCTGCGCCGTAGCCTGCGCGTTAACACGCTTAAAATCAGCGTTGAGCATTTCCTGGCCCGCGTGGCCCCTTATGGCTGGAAGCTTACGCCCGTGCCGTGGTGCGCTGAAGGCTTCTGGATTGAACGCGACGATGAAGAAACGCTACCGCTGGGCAGTACTGCTGAACACCTGAGCGGATTGTTTTACATCCAGGAAGCCAGTTCCATGTTGCCGGTCAGCGCGCTGTTTGCTGACGACAACGCCCCTCTACGCGTGATGGATATGGCTGCCGCCCCCGGTTCCAAAACTACGCAAATTGCCGCTCGCATGAGCAACCAGGGGGCTATTCTTGCTAACGAATACTCCGCCAGTCGCGTGAAGGTATTGCATGCTAATATCAGCCGCTGTGGTATCAGTAACGTTGCGTTAACTCATTTCGATGGCCGAGTATTTGGTGCTGCGTTACCAGAAGCTTTCGATGCTATTTTGCTCGATGCCCCCTGTTCCGGCGAAGGTGTGGTGCGTAAAGATCCCGATGCACTGCGCAACTGGTCACTGGAAAGCAATGACGACATTGCCGCCACCCAGCGTGAACTCATAGACAGCGCCTTTCACGCGCTTCGCCCCGGTGGCGTGCTGGTGTATTCCACCTGTACACTCAACAGGCAAGAGAATCAGCAGGTATGCCACTGGCTACTCAAGCGCTATCCCAATGCCATTGAGATTGCCCCACTCGGCGGGTTGTTTGACGGAGCTGAGCGCGTGCTGACGCAGGAAGGCTTTCTGCATGTCTTCCCACAAGTGTTCGACTGCGAAGGTTTTTTTGTCGCCCGATTGCGTAAAACCGCCACTGTCACACCACTGCCCGTACCACGTTATAAGATTGGCAACTTCCCATTCACGCCGCTGCGCTCACGTGAGCAGGCCAATGTAAAGCAAGCCGCCGCACAAGTCGGCCTGCGTTGGGATAAACATATGCACCTGTGGCAGCGTGATAAAGAGCTGTGGCTGTTTCCGGGTCAAATTGAACCGCTGATTGGTAAAGTACGCTTTTCACGCATCGGTATTCGACTTGCAGAGCAGTTCAACAAAGGTTATCGCTGGCAGCATGAAGCCGCGGTTGCGCTGGCTCAGGCTAATGACACAGCTGCCTGGCCACTGAGCACACTGGAAGCACAGGAATGGTTTCGCGGGCGCGATATATACCCGCAGCAGCTCCCCGAGTACGACAACGTGATTGTCACCTGGCAAGGGGCCGTACTGGGGCTCGCTAAAAAAGTCGGTAATCGCCTAAAAAATAGCTATCCGCGCGAGCTGGTCCGTGATGGAAAACTGTTCGCTGACACGCTTAACCCGTACAAAAAATAAGCCTGAATGACTGGCGCTTTACGTATGACAGACTACTCTGGATCTGTATGGCTTTATCTGGTCATACCAGCCAACCGCAGAAGCAGGGAGTCCGTTATGGCAAAAACCAGCGTCAGAATCGGCAATTTCGAAATTGATGATGCCGAGTTAAGCAATGAAAACCGGGGCGAGCGAACGTTGAGCATCCCCTGTAATTCCGACCCGGATCTGTGCATGCAGCTTGATGCATGGGACGAAGAAAGCAGCATTCCTGCGCTGCTAAACGGCGAACATTCCATCCTTTATCGTAAGCATTATGACCGCAGCAGCCACGCCTGGATTATGCGCATCGGCTGACTCATGAAACCCGTCGCCAGGCGGGTTAATTTTTGCCATTCCCCTGATCCGTTCTTTCTCCTACACTTTATGGTCGATGTGCCAAAGTCCGGGGATGGAATGTTCGCGCTGGTGTTATTTGTCTGTTATCTGCATGGCGGGTGCGACGATATCGTCATTGAGATATTTAATACGCAAAAGCAGTGTCTGGCTGCGATGGATGAACAGCGCATACGTCATGGCGGCTGTTATCCGGTTGAAGGTTTTGTTGATGGTTTCTGGAACCCTGCCTACGAATACAGCGACTTCTGAGTCAGTAAGTCGACATATGCATCCGTTGGTTAGCCTATGACATGCACGTCGATGTCGCACAAATAGCGAGAGTATGCAACCAGACGCAGTCAATAGCGCCCGAGACAGATCTTTAATCACGATACAAGAAAAACAGGTGTACAGGTCAAACGCAGCTTGCGTTCAGATGACATGTTGCAACTTCGCTGTGCTTCTCAGACACAAAAACCGCCTTAGTGATAAGGCGGTTTATTATTGTCAGCCCTTATTATGATAAAAGTGTGACTGGCATTGCGGACATTAACTCAGGTTGTGCAATCCAGTCAGAACTGCGCCCAGTCATCTTCCTTGATGTTCGCGGGTACTCGTTCGGCTACCGGCGGACTACTGCTTGTCACTTTGCTGACTGCCGGGCGGCGCAGCTTAGACGAGGCCTGTACGCCAGTTTTAAACATCGACACAGCCTCTGCCAGCTGATTAACCTGCTCATACATGCTACTGGTGATATTCGCAGACTCTTCTACCAGCACAGCATTTTGCTGCGTGACCGTATCCATTTCGGTAATTGCGGTGGCAATCTGATTCACGCCGCTGCTCTGCTCTTCAGAAGCCTGCGATATTTCGCGCATGATTTCAGTCACCTGAGTAATGGACACGACAGTTTCATCAATGGTTTTACCGGCATCCTGGACCTGCTTTGTACCGTTACTCACATTCTCAACAGAATCACGAATAAGATCGCTAATCTCCTTGGCAGCATCAGAACTGCGTTTGGCAAGATTTCGCACTTCGCTTGCCACAACTGCAAAACCACGCCCCTGTTCACCCGCACGAGCAGCTTCCACGGCGGCGTTGAGTGCCAGGATATTGGTCTGGTTAGCAATGCCATTGATAACGCCAATGATGTCGGAGATACGTGTCGCACTCTGTTCAATCTGCTGCATGGTTTCCACCACGCTATACATTGCTTTTGCGCCGTCATGTGCCGTTTTGCTGGCACCGCTTGCCAGCTCATCGGCATGACGCGCGTTTGCTGCGTTATTGCTGACGGTGGTTTTAATCTGTTCCATACTGGCCGCCGTTTCCTGAAGCGCACTTGCTTGCTCTTCGGTACGCGATGAGAGGTCCTGGTTTCCGGCAGACATTTCTGCGGCACTGACTTTAATCAGTGACGACGTCTCTTTGACAGATGAAATCATCCCCAGCAAAGAGGACTTCATCGCATTAGCCTCATCAAACAGCACACCCAGTTCATCTTTCTGGCTGTCTGGAACATTGACGGTGAGGTTACCACTGCTGATTTCACGGAATACGAAAGAGAGGCTTTCGACACGGCCCAGGAAGTTCTTTTTAAACCAGAGAGAAATAAAGATGAAGCTCAAAACGAAGACAATACACAGCGTAACGGAAACAAACAGCAGATTATCACGACTGCTTTTCGCCTCGTTGCTGTAACTGGACTCAATTTTCTTTACTTCTTCGATATATTTATCAATTGCCTGATCGAGATTCTGATAGTCCGAAGACATATCGGAATCCTGATACTGACCATTAACAAGCTGATTAATGCCGCTGTGGTTGAACTCAACTAAGGCCATAAACTGGCGGCCAATTTCATGAGAAAGCGTTTCAGCTGCTTTCGTTGCTTTAGGCTCACTTACCCACGCAGAGATATTTTGCTTAATTTCAGCATTATTCTTTTCAATTTCACGCAGACGTGACTCGCTGAACGGTTGGCCTGTGGCTTCGCTAACAAGCAAAGCATTAAAATGCGCACGTATCATTGCCAGCGAATAGTTTGCATCTTTAAGCATGACGAGTCGGGCAGATAGCGCAGAAGCTCCATTGAAGTTGTCATAGGACTTTTGAGATGAATTCACGCTGTAGCCCAGGACAAGAATAATGGCGGAAATGAAAACCAATAATCCGCCTTTAATTTTCTTCTCCAGATTAAAATGAAACACTTAGAAAACCCCCTGTTAACATTAATGTTATACCGAAGAACAGAACAT
>JALAGK010000065.1 GCA_022712475.1 Enterobacteriaceae bacterium | reverse complement strand
GTCGTAACCGCGGGTTTTAAGCTCCGTCACGCGCTCGCCTGCAAGCGCCTGCATATCCTCTTTGGTTCCAAAGTGGATAGCACCGGTTGGGCACGTTTTCACGCACGCCGGCTCCTGGCCCACGTTAACGCGGTCCACGCACAGGGTGCATTTGTACACGCGGTTGTCTTCCGGGTTCAGGCGCGGTACGTCAAACGGGCAACCGGCGATGCGGTAACCACAGCCGATGCACTGCTCAGACTGGAAGTCGACAATGCCATTGGCGTACTGGATGATGGCGCCTTCTGCCGGGCAGGCTTTCAGGCAGCCCGGATCGGCGCAGTGCATGCAGCCATCTTTGCGGATAAGCCACTCCAGCTTGCCGTTCTCCTCGACTTCGGAGAAGCGCATGACGGTCCAGGATTTGGCGGTCAGGTCTGCCGGGTTATCGTAAACCCCGACGTTGTGACCGACTTCATCGCGAATGTCGTTCCATTCCGAACACGCCACCTGGCAGGCTTTGCAACCGATACAGGTGGTTACGTCGATAAGCTTCGCCACTTCCTGCTGGTGGTTACGCGCCTGCGGGGCGGGCGTGAAACCGTTGGTGGCGGAACGGCGAATGACGTCTTGTGATTGATAAGCCATGATTCGTCTCCGTTACACCTTTTCTACATTGACCAGGAAGGACTTGAACTCCGGCGTTTGCGAGTTCGCATCACCTACCGACGGTGTCAGCGTGTTGGCAATAAAGCCTTTCTTCGCCACTCCTTCGTAACCCCAGTGAATCGGGATGCCGATGGTGTCCACGTCGCGGTCGTTCACTTTCAGCGTGCGAATACGCTTAGTCACCACCGCTTTGGCCTTAATGTAGCCGCGGTTGGAGGAGACCTTCACTGTATCGCCCTGCGCAATACCAAGCTTGTTTGCCAGCGTTTCACCGATTTCCACAAACTGTTCTGGCTGGGCGATAGCGTTAAGCAACGCATGCTTAGTCCAGTAGTGGAAGTGCTCGGTCAGACGGTAAGTGGTGCCGACGTACGGGAACTTGTCCGCTTTACCCATCTCGGCGAGGTCGCCTTTAAAGACGCGTGCGGCCGGGTTAGACACCACGTTCGGGTGCAGCGGGTTGGTGCCCAGCGGCGTTTCAAACGGCTCGTAGTGCTCCGGGAACGGCCCTTCCGCCATTTTATCAATGGCGAACAGGCGACCCAGGCCCTCAGGCTGCATGATAAACGGCCCGACATCGCTGCCTGGTGCAGCGGCGCTGTAGTCCGCAACATCAATACCGCCCCATTTCGTGCCGTCCCATTCCAGCAGCTTACGCTTCGGATCCCACGGTTGGCCCTGTGGGTCTGCGGAGGCACGGTTATACAGAATGCGGCGGTTAAGCGGCCAGGCCCAGGCCCCGCCCAGCGTATTGCCAAGGCCCGACGGGTCTGCGTTGTCGCGGTTAGCCATCTGGTTGCCTTTTGGCGTCCAGCTACCGGAGAAAATCCAGCAGCCGCTTGCGGTGGTGCCATCATCACGCAGGTGCGCGAAGGTGGAGAGCAGCTCGCCCTTTTTCACCAGCACGTTACCGTTCGGGTCCAGAATATCCGCCAGCGCTCTGCCGTTATTTTCCTGTGCTACTTCTTCTGGCTCTGGGACATCCGGGCGCAGATAGTTCCAGCTCATGTTCAGCACCTGCTCCGGCACAGCGCCGCCGTCGCGCGTGTACATCTCACGCAGTCGCAGGAAAATACCGGCCAGGATCTCACCGTCGTTGAGCGCTTCGCCTGGGGCATCGGCACCTTTGTAGTGCCACTGCAACCAGCGACCGGAGTTGACGATAGAGCCGTTTTCCTCGGCAAAGCAGGTCGACGGCAGACGGAACACCTCAGTCTGAATCTGTGATGGGTCAACGTCGTTAGATTCACCGTGGTTCTGCCAGAACGTCGACGTTTCGGTATTGAGCGGGTCAATCGTCACCAGGAACTTCAGCTTACTCAGGCAAGACACCACCTTGTTTTTGTTCGGGAACGAGGCGACCGGGTTAAAGCCCTGGCAAATATAGCCGTTGACCTTGCCTTCCTTCATCAACTCAAAGTACTGCAGTACGTCGTAGCTGATATCCCACTTCGGCAACCAGTCGTAGCCCCAGTTATTTTCTGCGGTAGCCTTATCGCCATAGAACGATTTCATCAGTGAAACGAAGAACTTCGGATAGTTGCCCCAGTAGTTCACCTGGTCCTTAAGCAGCGGCTTGGGCGTATTGGCGGCCAGGTAGGTCTGGAGGTCCGTGTGTTTCTCGTTTGGCAGCGTCAGGTAGCCCGGCAGGCTGGTGGACAGCAGGCCGAGGTCTGTCAGGCCCTGAATATTGGAGTGGCCACGCAGGGCGTTTACGCCACCGCCAGCCATGCCCATATTGCCAAGCAGCAGCTGAATCATCGCCATGGTGCGGATGTTCTGCGAGCCAATGGAGTGCTGCGTCCAGCCGAGCGCATACAGGAACGAGGCGGTTTTGTCCTTCGCGCTGGTTTCTGCGATGTACTCGCATACCT
>JALAGK010000064.1 GCA_022712475.1 Enterobacteriaceae bacterium | reverse complement strand
GTCTAAGCCTATACACTGGCTGGCTTGATTGATGCCAACGCCTTACATAAGGTTTGTCATTATGTTCAATTCCATTTAGGTAAAAATGAAATGATGGCACTGGCACAATAAATGAAGGCACCTGTATTGCCCTGAAATGCATGCTGAACTCAGAGACAATACAGGTGTATCAAAGATAGAATTAATTTCAGCGCAATACGTGAATGTATTTACTGGATTGCTGAGCAAACATCAGGCTTTCACTGATGCATCTGTTAGTTTATTCGTGTCAAAAAATAACGCTATGCCTGCGAATATTCAGGCATTCGCTTTGTAGCTATTTTGAATTGTATCACTTACCTGTCCGTTAAAAATGATGCGTTCGTTATTTTGCGTGCTCGGACAAACCAAACGTCAGCCAATCGTTAATTGCGTATCGCCTCTCAACATCTGCATGTTGTCGTCATATTTTCAACATACTGTACAATAAGACGTTATCTCTGACGATTTAATGTCACGTCTTTTCAACTCTCTGTTCGTAACTCATTTCTGACACTGCGGGCACCAGTAAAAAGGTCGTGAAGCCAGCGAAGTTTTTTCAATTAACCCGCCACAGCGTTCGCAGGCTTTACCGTCACGGTGAAATACGTGGAAACGAAAGAGTGCACCATGGTGACGATTCTCATCCACCTCACCACGGGTCTGATAAGACAAGCGGGCTATTTCAAGGCAAGCGTGAGCCAAAGCATCCAGCTGACTCGGCGTTAAATCCACAGCACGATGGTGTGCGGCTAGCTGCGCCTGCCAGAGGATTTCCACTCGCATGTAGTTGCCAAGCCCTGCCAGAAACGCCTGGTCAAGCAGCAGCCCCGAAAACCGGCGGCGGCAAAAGCGTGGCGACAACAGCCGGGCTTTCACCTGCTCAACGGTGAGCGTCATATCCAGCACGTCGGGTCCTACACGCTGCAAAAACGGGTGTGAAGCCAGACCAGCCTCGTCCAGCATTTCTATATCCGAGGCGCTGTACAGCAAAATCGCTTTATCTGCTGTCTCAAGGCGCACCCGCAGGCTACGTTTACTGTCGGGCATTTCCCCTGCGTTCACTACACGCCACACACCATAAAGCTGGTTATGACTGTAGAGCGTTTGCCCGCTCGAAAAGTGGGTCAGCAACGCTTTGCCGCGGGTTTCAATACCGTCAATGCACTCACCGGTTAAAAGCGGCTCGAACATTTTTAACTGAGGAAAGGCAAACCAGACCACCGTTAAGGGTTTGCCAAGTACCGCCTCTTCCAGCCGATCCGCCGCGCGGCGGATCTCCGGGCCTTCAGGCATAACAACATCCTTTATGAAGATTAAACGCCGTGCTCACCGTTAAGCTGCCACGCCAGTTGATTAAGATACACTTGCTGCTCGCGTCGTACTTTCAGGGCATCTTCCAGCGAGCATTGCACAAAATGGATAGGTTCACCGAGGCGCACCTGCGCCAGACTGTGCAAATCAGCGGCAATTATGCAGGCAATACGCGGGTAGCCGCCGGTAGTCTGAGCATCATTCATTAACACAATCGGCTGGCCGTTGTGAGGCACCTGCACCACGCCCGGCAGCAGGCCGTGGGAAGTCAGCTCACGCTGCTCGGCACGAGCTAACGTTTGGCCATGCAGGCGGTAACCCATCCGGTTACTTTGGGCACTCAGTTGCCAGGGCAACCGCCAGAAGTTTTCCTGCGCCTCGCGGCTGAACTCGTGATATTCCGGCCCTGGCAGCGCGCGAATGCGGTTACTCCATAAAAGCTGTTTTACCCCACACGCGTTGGTGAAGTCACGCCCCGCCAGCGCAGAGATTTCATCACCGTCGCGCAACTCTCGCCCGAGAAAACCGCCAAAACCGCCCTTAAGGTCTGTGCTACGCGAGCCCATTACCACTGGCACATCCAACCCGCCCGCTACAGCGAGATAGCTGCGCATACCACGGCGCGGCAGGTTAAGCTGCAGTTGTTGCCCGACTCTTGCCCGCTGGCGCCAGCCGGTCCAGACAGGCTTACCGTCAAGCGTAGCCTCACAGTCGGCCCCGCTCAGCGCAAACCATACGTCACGTGTAAATTCAAACTGACATTTGCCAAGCGTTATCTCAAGCGCTGCGGCCTCAGGGGCATTACCCACCAGCACATTCGCAATCATCAGCGAAGGCATATCCAGCGCTCCACTGCGACTCACACCGTCAAGCCGATAACCGGTACGTCCCATGTCCTGAACCGTCGTCTGCATCCCGGCACGAATAACCTTTAGCACACGCCCTCCTTTTGTGGAATAAAGCGCACGGTATCGCCCGGGCTCAACAACGCCGGGCTTTCCCTGTTCGGATCAAATAAACGCAGCGGCGTACGACCAATTAACTGCCAGCCGCCTGGCGTATCCAGCGGATAAACCCCGGTCTGTCCACCACCAATGCCAACAGATCCTGCAGGTACCATCAACCTTGGTTGCGCGCGCCGAGGTACCACAAGCTTACCGGACAGTCCGCCGAGATAGGGGAAACCAGGCTGGAAACCCAACAGCCAGACTACATAATCGACACCTGAATGCTGCTCTACAACCTGGCGCTCGCTCATTCCGGTATGTTGTGCCACATACTCAAGATCCGGCCCCGCCTCTTTACCATATACCACCGGAATTTCCAGACGCCGGGAGGCCGGTTCAACGACCTCGCTTTCTTCCCACCAGCGCTGCAGGCGCTCGATGGCATCAAGGGCATTGCTCTTAGGATCGCGTAATACCACGGTCAGGTTATTCATACCTGCAATGGCTTCCACCACTGACGGCTGATCCGCCAGTCGGCGCACCAACCCCCAGATACGTTTCTGACTTTGCAGGGAAACTGGCGGCTCCAGTTCCAGTACTACCGCACTCTCTCCCAACAGATAACAGCGCGCTCGTTGCACGTTTACCTCACTTCATCAGGCTGGATTAGGGATATCAATAAAAGTCACGTCCAGCTCGCTGTTAGCATCAAGCCATTCACCGAGTGCACGAATTCCACCGCGCTCAGTAGCATGATGGCCCGCGGCATAAAAGTGCAGCCCCTGTTCACGCGCCGAATGAATTGTTTGTTCAGAGACCTCGCCAGTAATAAAGGCATCCACACCAAACCGGGCTGCCGCGTCGATGTAACCCTGACCACCGCCGGTACACCAGGCTACGCGCTTGACGACATCCGGGCCAGTATCACCACACCACAATGGTCGACGACCCAATCGCGCTTCCAACCACGATGCCAGCTCCAGGCCTGGTACCGGTATGTTCATCTCGCCCCACAGTACCAGCGGCTCAATCTCGCCCTTAACGTCAATACCCAACAGGTTCGCCAATTGCACGTTGTTGCCCAGTTCCGGGTGTGCGTCGAGCGGTAGGTGCCATCCGTAGAGGTTAATATCATTTTCCAGCAGTGCCTTAAGGCGATTGCGCTTCATGCCGCGTATCACCGGCGGCTCATTCTTCCAGAAATAGCCATGATGAACGATAACGGCATCAGCCTGCTGACGCACGGCTTCATCCACCAACGCCTGACTTGCACTCACGCCCACAATGACTTTTTGTATCTCTTCACGCCCTTCTACCTGTAAACCGTTTGGCGCGTAGTCGTTGAAGGCTGCACTGTTAAGCTTCTCGTTAATCAGCGCTTCCAGTTCAAAATTTTTCATACCACGTTTTCCTTTATTCTTTACGCGCGGCTTCGTAAGCCGCCAGCGTCGCAGCGCGAGCCTGTTTGTGGTCAACTATCGGGCGAGGATAATCAAGCTGCTGCGCCTGTTTATCCGCCCAACTCCACGGCTCGTGAATGGCTTTACCAGGCACCTGTTCCAGCTCCGGCAGCCAGCGGCGTATAAATTCACCGTCCGCATCAAAACGCTGACCCTGGGTCGTCGGGTTAAAGATACGAAAATACGGCGCGGCGTCAGTACCTGTGGAAGCCGCCCATTGCCAGCCACCGTTGTTGGCCGCCAGATCGCCGTCCACCAGTTGAGAGATAAAATAACGCTCACCCTCACGCCAGTCGATAAGCAAATCCTTAACCAGAAAGCTGGCCACCACCATACGCAGGCGATTGTGTATCCAACCCGTTTCGTTTAGCTGGCGCATCGCAGCATCCACAATGGGATAGCCGGTTTTACCCTGCTGCCAGGCTTCAAGTGCTTTCACATCGTCACGCCATTTTACCCGCCTCGTCCAGCCAACAAAGGGCTGATGGCGGCACAGAGCCGGGTAATATGTTAACAGATGTCGATAGAATTCCCGCCAGACAAGCTCGTTAAGCCACACGGCCCCCCCTTCACCGTGCAGCGCTCGCGGTTGTTCTGCCAGCAGACGGTTCAGGCACTGACGCGGCGACAACACGCCAATGACAAGGTACGGTGAAAGCAGGCTGGTCCCCTCTAATGCCGGAAAGTCGCGCTGCTCAGGGTAGTCTTTTGCCGCCTGTGCACAAAACTGACGCAACCGTTGCAGTGCCGCCTCTTCGCCCACGGGAAAAAGTACAGCATCCACCGCCTGCTGCGGATAGTTAAATGTCTGCCTCTCAGGTGTACTGACTGCGCCACCTTCACGAACCGACGGTGCGCGCTGGCATTGCGGCGTATCGTCCTGCAAGCGGCGTAAAAAAGCCCTGCTGAACGGCGTAAACACTTTATACATGCTGTTATTGCCGGTGGTGATGCTGCCTGGCGGCAGCATCACGCTGTCGTCAAATCCCTGGCACACAACGTTATCACCGAGTGCCTTTTCGACTGCTGCGTCTCGCTGACGCTCGTTAAACTCGTACTGATAGTTGTAAAACAGCGCATCAACATCCTGCTCGGTACAAAATTTTTTTATCGCTTCGGGGCAAGCGTCAAAATCGTCGGTCTCCAGCACCGTGAGCGTAATGCCTTTATGCGCCAGCGCCACCTGTAAGGAGTTCAGATGCTGTTGAATAAACCAGGCCTGGCGCGGTG
>JALAGK010000063.1 GCA_022712475.1 Enterobacteriaceae bacterium | reverse complement strand
ATATACACCCACTACACGGCCAATCGTTTTTATCTCATCTATCCCGCACTCAAACGGTACTTTGCCGCCCGCAATGTGTAACTTTTTGCCGGGTAGGAGCGTTAATTCTCTGATGCTGGTAGCCCCCTCAATATCAACCAACCAAAGGCCATCAGAAAGTGAGGTATCTTGTTCTATGAAGTGCAGCTTTCCATCGGCGCGAACAGCAATACCTTTTGACATTTGCTTGCTAAAAAAACCGGCATCAATGCTCAATGGTGAATTTTCTTCGAGTTTTCCATCACTCAGAGTGAATGAGTCTATCGTTTTCGGATCCGTTGGGGACGGTTTGCCATCATATTGAGAGCCTCGCCCCGTAAGGAGCCATAGCAGGCTTGCCCCAGTTTCTAGTGCGCACTGCACGGCGAAATCATAAGAAACAGTGCCTCGCGTATAACGGTTTTGTAGGGAACTGGCGGCAATATTGAAGTGCCGAGCTAGCTGGATTTTTTGAGTGAAACCATAGACTTGACAAATTCTATCTAGTAACTCGTCGTTATTCACATGAGTATCAAGTATCAAAATCTATTCCTTTGGGTATTTACTAATACCCAATTGAGCATTAGTATCGTTGCTAATTCGGGCAATCAGTGGCAGAAGTTGGCAAACAGAGGCCATTGATTGCAAACATTGTCAAAATGGGAATCATGCAACATGGCTTCTGAAATCGCAATCATCAAAGTGCCTGCACCTATCGTTACTCTGCAGCAATTCGCAGAGCTTGAGGGTGTTTCTGAACGCACCGCTTACCGCTGGACAACCGGCGACAACCCTTGTGTACCAATCGAACCCCGCACCATCCGTAAAGGCTGCAAGAAAGCAGGTGGCCCAATTCGTATTTATTACGCACGCTGGAAAGAAGAGCAGTTGCGTAAAGCGTTGGGTCATTCCCGTTTTCAACTCGTCATCGGCGCTTAATTCACTTTATGTGAATTGTAAGGATGCAACATGTTTGATTTTCAGGTTTCCAAACATCCCCACTATGACGAAGCGTGCCGCGCTTTCGCGCAGCGTCACAACATGGCGAAGCTGGCCGAACGTGCCGGTATGAATGTTCAAACGTTACGCAACAAGCTCAACCCGGAACAGCCTCACCAGTTCACACCGCCTGAATTGTGGCTGCTGACTGACCTGACCGAAGACTCAACCCTCGTTGATGGTTTTCTGGCGCAGATTCATTGCCTGCCATGCGTACCGGTTAATGAGCTGGCTAAAGACAAATTGCAGTCTTATGTCATGCGCGCAATGCGTGAACTCGGCGAGCTGGCGAGCGGTGCGGTCTCTGATGAGCGCCTGACCTCTGCCCGTAAGCACAACATGATTGAAAGCGTTAACGCTGGCATTCGCATGTTGTCGTTGTCGGCGCTGGCGCTGCATGCGCGTCTGCAGACTAATCCCGCTATGACTAGCGTGGTCGATACCATGAGCGGTATTGGCGCGTCATTCGGTCTGATTTGAGGTGCGTATGCTGAAAAGTGAACCATCATTCGCGTCTCTGCTCGTCAAGCAAAGCCCAGGCATGCACTACGGCCACGGCTGGATCGCAGGTAAGGACGGCAAGCGCTGGCACCCGAGCCGCTCACAGGCTGATTTACTGGCTGGCCTCTCTACTCAAAAGCAGGGGAAATCATGGCTATCGAAGCTGTTTCCGCAACTGTTCCGCTAAAAGCGGGTGAACGTCTGGCCGGGCTCAATCATGTGGCTGAATTGCGCGCGAGATATTGGGGCGATAGCTGGAAAGAGGTTGAACGTTTTGTCGATGATATGCGCGATAAATGTGACCCACATTTTGAAGAAAATAATCGGGCGCTGGCCGCTATTTTCTTTCTGGCAAAAATACCGGCGGCTCGTCATGAGTTCGAATTAAATGAGCTGACTACTGACGAGAAAAAAGCGCTTATTACAGCGATGAATCATTTTCGTGCAGTAGTGAGCTTATTTCCAAAACGGCTAACCATGCCGAATTAATACAAACAGAAATTTAATGGCGTAAACCCGCCGGGCTTCTTATTGCCCGAAATCAGGAGAGTCAATTATGCGTAATACCGAAACCCGTAGTTTTAACACTGATAGTGATGCGCTGACCGTATTGCTGACCGATGCCAAAAAAGAAGAGCGCAAAGACCGCGCGCTCGCTGTTTCTATCCGCCTTGAGGCGCTGGCTATCCATATCACCAAAGAGGGTATGAGCGGCACCGAAGCCGCTGAACTGCTGCGCCGTGAAGCCACACGCTTTGAGAATGAATCACAGGAGTTGCACTAATGGCCGACGCAATGGATTTAGCACAACAGCGTGAGCAGGAAGACCGCGAGCGCCACATCAACAACGCGCGCAGCCGAACCGCTGCGCCTTCTCGTTTCCTCTGCGAAGAATGCGACGCACCAATCCCGGAAGTTCGCCGCATTGCGATACCGGGCGTGGCCTTTTGCGTGACCTGTCAGCAAATAGCAGAGCTCAAATCTAAACATTACAGGGGTGTTTAAATGAGTATTCGTATCGAAGTTGGCGACAAATGGGTTATTACCAGCGACCAATATCAATTCATCCTGAATGAAAAGAAAATCGCTCAATCAGGGAAGAAAGCTGGCGAGGAATGGCTCGACACCATCGGCTATTACCCGAAGATTAACCAGCTTATTTCCGGTCTGGCACATCACTACATCCATAATTCGGAGCTTCAAACTCTGAATGACATTGCCTCAGAAATTGAGAGATTGGGGATGTTATGTGAGTCAGCCTTTCATACTGGGATTGCGAAATAACATATGGTTAAGGGCGTGGCAGACGTTACTCATTACCACGGAACACCTGTATGGGGTGACGCCGGTAACGTTCACCGTATTGCGGTCACCGGTGCTGGCGCATTTGTATCGTATGCACGTCCTGACCAATTAGCTGCATCAATTAAATACGCCCTCTCTGTTGCTATAGATAATGGAGCTTTTTCAGCGTGGAAGCGTGGCCTTGTTATTGACTGGCAGCAATTCTATCAATGGCTGATTCCTTATTATCACCATCCCAAGCTGTCTTTTTTTGTTATCCCTGATGTGGTTGAAGGTGGCGAAACTGACAATGACGCACTTATCGCCAAGTTACCACGCTGTTTCAAAGACAAAGCTGCGCCAGTCTGGCATTTGCATGAATCATTGCACCGTCTGGTTGAGCTTTGCCGGGAGTGGCCGCGTGTGTGCTTTGGGTCGTCAGGTGAGTACGCAACTATCAGAACCCAGCTCTGGCATCGCAGGATGTCAGAAGCGTTTGAAACCATTTACTGCAAACATAGTTTCTCAACGCAGGTGCACGGGCTCCGCATGCTCGATGGTAGGGTTTTGGGTAACTATCCTTTGGCGACTGCCGATAGCACAAACCTTGCCTGTAATGTGCCGAAATTCGAAGTCAAATACCCGGAGCTCACAAAAGCAATTCGCGAAGCAGATTATGCGAAAAACCTTTCTGACGATGAACTTAAAGCCGTCATTCTCAAACGCCGTTGCGCCATTCTGAAAAATACTATTGAGGCCGTATCCCCTCCATCGATTGAAAGCTGGCTATCAAAAGGGTTGGCTCCGCTTCAACTGGAGTTGGCTATCGCATGACGAAATATACGTTTGCATACCCGTGGAATGCTCCACGGTCGGCAATAGCCAGCCCATATCTTACTTATGACCAACAGCATCGCCGCGAACGTATGTTTGCGGCTTTGCTACACGCGAGAAAAGTGCTTTCTCTCCAGCCTGAGTGCGTGCGTTTTGATGTTTATCGCACTGCTGCTGTGCTGGAGCAAAATCAGGGCAGTCAACGAGCCAATGCCTTTTTAATCGGCTTCTGCAAAAAGGCATTGCCGCGTCTTGAACTGGTCGCAAAAAAATATGAGTGTGCGGGTATCAAAAGCAACGTATCAGCCGCTGTTTTTGGCGGTCATTTTGATACCCAGCTTATGCAATATCTGGCGTCACGCATGGTCAATATGGTTGCCAGATATAACCGCCTCCCTGATATGTCGCGCGCCGATATCGACCTTTTGGCCGCTGATATCGCAAATTTCATTCGTGCTGAACTGGCCGACATTGATGACACCGGATTTAGCGAGCTCAAAACGCTGTACATCTGGTACATGCGAGCCGCTTTCATTTCCCTGCAATTCAACGTTACCCCGCCGCATTGGGAGCGGGTGACAAAGAAATATGTCGGTGAGGATGAAATCGCCCCTGCTATCACCCGCATGTTTAATGAGGTTTGGTGGCGTGGCCGCTTGCGACGCATTGCGGCTGCATGGCGCGAACATCTGCAAATCGCAGTCGGCAATGTCAGCAAAAAACGACACGCATATGCGAGTAAAAACTGCGTGGCCGACTGGCGCGAGCAGAAGCGCCGCACGCGTGAATTTCTCAAGGGGCTGGATCTCGAAGACGAAGATGGCAACCGCATCAGCCTGATTGAAAAATATGATGGCTCGGTCGCCAACCCTGCGATACGTCGCTGCGAGCTGATGACCCGCATTCGTGGGTTTGAAAATATCTGCAATAACCTCGGATACGTCGGGGAGTTTTACACCCTGACTGCACCGTCTAAATATCACGCCACGACTAAAGCGGGATACCGTAACAGCAAATGGAACGGAGCCAGCCCATCGGATACGCAAAGTTATCTAACCGGCCTTTGGGCGCGCATTCGCGCCAAGCTACACCGGGAAGAAATCCGCATCTTCGGCATACGTGTTGCCGAGCCTCATCACGACGGAACGCCGCATTGGCACATGCTTATGTTCATGTTGCCGGAAGACGTCGAGCGCGTGCGCCTCATCATCCGTGATTATGCGTGGGAGGAAGACCTCCACGAACTGAGAAGCGATAAAGCTAAAAAAGCGCGCTTTCATGCCGAGGCCATTGACCCGGAAAAGGGGAGTGCTACCGGCTATGTTGCTAAATACATTTCCAAAAACATCGACGGCTATGCTCTTGATGGTGAAACCGATGACGAAAGCGGTGAGCTACTGAAAGAGACAGCCCCCGCCGTTTCGGCATGGGCGGCACGCTGGCACATTCGTCAGTTTCAGTTTATCGGCGGTGCGCCAGTGACGGTCTACCGTGAGTTGCGCCGCCTCGCTGACACCGAGACCGCACATGGTCTGAGCGTTGAGTTTGCTGCCGTCCATGATGCCGCCGACGCTGGTGACTGGGCTGGTTACGTTAATGCGCAGGGTGGGCCGTTTGTCCGTCGCGATGATTTGCAGGTGCGCACACTGTATGAACCGCGCGCCGAGTTTAATCAGTATGGCGAGGAAACCGTCTGCATCCGTGGTGTCTACGACTCTGTTGTCGGCGCTGGCACCCCGATTTTAACTCGTCTAACGCAGTGGAAAATTGTGCCGAAGCGTGCCGTTGATTTGGCCGTTGACGTTAAGGGCGCTCCTGCGCCCTCTCGGAGTTCTGTCAATAACTGTACGGGGAGCGAAAGCGAGCCACAGGAACTCGATTTAACAAAACCACTAAGCCGACGTGAAAAACGCGAATTGGCAAAACGAATCAAGAAGCCAAAACCACCAAAAAGGCCGGCCTTCGTTCACGGAACGCCTGAGCAAAACCCCGCGATAGAAAAAACTATCGACGAAATACATCTAACGACTGGCATCACCATCAGTCGTGGGGAAGCGCTGCACCTTATGGCCGGTGGGCGAAGCTGTATAAACGGTAAATGGTGTCGGGGATCTTCTTCAGGGGAAGTGTTCCCGTCAGCACCTTCTCAGGCGGCAAAAAGTGAGGCTGCAAGAGTGAAAGCTTTAGAAATCATGAGGCGAGTTGAGGGCTTAAAACCAACAGAAGCGCGAAATTAACAATTATTTTTCATCCATATCATGAGGATACGTATTGATGTGTTGAATTTTTTCTTCTCACTTTTTATCGATACGTGCTACTGTATGTATATACAGTATCTCGTTTTTTGGGGGGTTGTGTGGAAAGAGATTTAAGTGAGCACATCATGATTGAGCGAGTAGAAATGATTGCTCGACTGACTGCTGAAGGGACATGTCAGGAAAGAGATCGTGAAATTGCTTTAAATTTGATAGCGGAAATAGCAAAGGGCAACTTAATGAAAAATAATAACTTTTCTGTTGTTTTTTCTGAGCCATCGAATGAACCAAAACTAGCAAGGGAAAGCAAAGTAAAAGTAAATATCACATTAGATAATGACCAAAAAATCGACCAGCCAGTAATCGATGCGTTTCAAAGTGAATTGACCAGACGCATACAGTCTGTTTTTCCATCAACGCGCGTAACGGTAAAAAAAGGCGCTATGACTGGCGTCGAGTTGATGGGGGTCGATACGGATTCAGACAGAGAAGCGCTGGATAGTATCCTTCAGGAAGTGTGGGAAGATGAGAGCTGGCGCTGATATTTTTATTACGCGCAAACCCCACTGGCGGTGAAACTCGTTTTCACTGCCGGTGGGGTTGAACAACGAGCCCGGCGAGGCGTTAGTATGCTAGGTCGTGATCTTGTGCGTTGAACCTTGCGCATAGATCCCTTATTGTTCTAGGGATATTTTACCGCCTCGTAAGGAAAGTGATGGAAACTGGAATCGTAACGTTCTTTGACATCAAAGCTTGTGGTTTCTACAGACTTAAGAAAAATGCCGAAGAATTAGAGCATAAATTCGGAACGCTTGATGAAATTTTTGATGCGCTACAAGCTTGGCTTGACGACAAAAGTGTCGAAGAGTCAATTCCATGGGACACAGAGACTCATCCGCTAAGAGCCAGAACCTACTCGCGAGGAGTGGCTGTAGACCCTGATACAAAAGATCGTGTGATAGTAATGTATCGCGCACTAGGTTCCGCAAAGGGACGTTTACATGCTGTTAAAAAAACTGCACCCGTTGGTGCTGCGGAAAATGATACAGTAAAAACAGAAACAAATGGAAATGACTATATTTGGGTTGAGCCATGTTATTATTGGGTAATTCCTGAGCATAACAAAATTGCATCCATTATATTTCCTCATTCTGGCGCAGATACGCCAAGGTTAAGCAATTATATTTTTAATTTTGTAGTGAACCACGGTGATTTCGGCAGAGAAAAGGATACTACATCCTTTACGAGATCGCGATCTTCCTGTTCGGAAGACGATATTCTTGTTTCGAAGACAGTATTTAAATATGTTGACGATGACGGCCGCAAGTGCAATTGTGTTTTTAAATTCAAAACAGAGGTAACGAAGGTTAACAAACCCGGGGCGAATATACTTGAAGTACGTGATGAAATTGTACAGACTATTATTCGTGACACTACCGTTGCAAAAGTCGAAGATACACGCCAGCCTTTATTACGTCTAATGAGTAATGTATTGTCGGACTTTTTAGGAACAGAACAAACCAAGTTTACAAAGCCTAAAAAAATTGAGGTTCGAGTAGATGGCGCACCTTCGGAGGAAGAAATAAAACAACTGTTAGATAGAAATGTAGATGATGTCGACTGGGTTGATGTTGGTTTTGTACTTAAAGATTCTTCCCGTCCATTATGGCTTAAAAAATATATGGCAAGAACTGCATTATTCGTCAGTGATTCTAATGGCGATGAGCATTTCTCTCCAGAAAAACTCCTTCATGAAATAAAGGCAGTCCGTGATGATTTGCTCCAAACAATCATTTATAATGAAGAGGTGGAAGAAAAATCTTTAAAAACAGCGGAGGCATAAATGTCACCTCAAACAAGTAAGGATTTAAAGGCATTGATAATGCAATGGAAGTGGAATTTATTAATTCTAGTTCTAATTGCTATCGCGTCCTATTGGTTGAAGGATAATGT
>JALAGK010000062.1 GCA_022712475.1 Enterobacteriaceae bacterium | reverse complement strand
GGTTTAGTGTCATCTTTACTGGTTGTTAATTAACTGGAGTGACATATGCAACAGAACGCTTACATTCAGGATGCCTCAGCTGCCATTACACGTTATTTCAGTAAAGCCTCCCTTCCTTCACAACAGGCAACGCTAGGTGAAATTGCGTTGGATATTCTGCGCGACGGACGCTCGCTTAGCCGCAAGGCAATTTGTACAAAATTACTGCACCGCATGGAGCATGCATGTAACGAAGAAGAGGAAGGTCATTACCATGCCTTAATTGGTTTACTGTTTGAACGTTGAAAATGACGTAACCCATTGCCTCATTGAGAAGCTGGCCTCCAGGTGTGTAAACCTTCCTGGCAGCGGCCAGTAGAGATGTTGCTATGAACAGTAGTGAAAATGAACAACTGACAGATGTACTGATTGGCGAGGCGATACTTTTCCTTTTACGAGGTAAAAGCCCTGTGACGACCAGAGCGTTACTTTCCCGGTTGCGCACGATGCTGGCGCAGGAAACTGATACCCGGCGACGAGAAACGCTTAAGAGTGTTATCGCGGAAATCAGCGCTCGTGAGAAAACGTTGCAGCATCAGAATGCGGCCGTAAATGCGCAACACAGCAATACGGACAGCGCACGCGCGCTGCCTGGTGTCACTCATTCAGATATATCCCGTAAACACTGATAGCTTACGATCGAAATCACTATAAGGGTGAAAGTCAATGAACCAGGTTATGTTTCAACAATCCACTTTCCATGCCATGCTGCCTGATTCCGGCCTGTTGGAATATTTCCGCAACTCGGGCGACAGGTTTGTTGAAGAGTTTGCAGTCTTGCAGCTCGCCATCAACGCCATTCTCGTATCTGAGAAACATATTTCCCATAAAGCCATTATTTTATGGTTAGTGAAAGCACTGGAAACGACGGATGATGTGGTTATGGCCGACGTTATTCGTCAGACGCTCGAAATTGTGGTCAGCTATACCATGGACGATATTTGATTCGTGTAATGAGTGTCTGTACCAGGCCAGTGGATAACCTCACCGTTTCGCTGGCCTTTTCCTCAATGGCAGGTTAAAACGCCAAAGCGTTACCACGGTGGTTTACGCCAACAACGTATTTCAACCTCTCTTTCTCTTCTTTTTTCTCGCCCGGCAATGTCAGAGTCAGAACAAACCGATTTCTTTCATTTCAGAGCGCTTATGCATACGCTATAACGCAATAGCTTTTGTGCTTAGCTATTGATAACGTCGCGTTAAACATAACAGAGTGTCTGATAATGAAAAATGAACACGTAGGCGACATCATCCTTGATGAGAAAGCCATTGCGCAGGGTGTTGCAAAAGTTGCCGCACAGCTTAATCAGGATTTTGATGAGGCGGTTATCATTACGGTTGTACCTGGCGGGATACTTTATACGGCGGATCTTACCCGGCAGCTTACTTTTGAGATTGCAATGGATTACATCTCCTGCCCCCATACGCCGGGCGATCGGAATAATAATTCCACCATTGTTTTCCATCACAATATTGATATACGCGACAAACACGTCATCCTTATTGATGATGCGATTGAGTCTGGCGGTACAATGAAACGCCTGGTCGCCTATCTGCAAGAAAACTTTGCGCCAAAATCCATCTCGGTTGCCATCTTGTTTGTTAAGCCGGGGCGAGTGGATATTCCGGTTAAGCAATACTATGCCTGTGAGATGGTGAATGATGAGCTCCTGATTGGCTATGGCATGCCGTGGGAGAACAAATACCGCAACCTTCCTTTTGTCGCTAAATTGAAGCATTAATGTCAGTTTACCGCCCGCACGTGTGTGTCAATTAAGATGGGCAACACAAGGTTGAGACCTGGTACAGTGGTTCTGGGCATCTGAGGCAGGTCTCATGCAAGCGTCCTGACATTTTACGATATTGGAGGCTGAAAACGGCCTGCCAGTATCTCTACTTTTGTCTTCCTGACTGCTTTACAGCATCTCCAACCAAAATTCGTTAATAGCCTTACTGTTATTCAGTCTAAACAACACGTATGCGCTCTATTTGTTTAGTGTCCTGGTCCCTGCATGCTTGATAGTTTTCACAAACTGGCGCACTTGTCGCGGTTCGCGCTCGATGATGACTTGCGCAGACGATCGTTGACCAATACATTTATCTGTAACGTTTCACTAAAACGATACAGATAGACCGATTGGGGTCATCATCCTCAAACGCAAGCCGCCAGGCAGGAAATGTCGACCATGGCAAACATACGTGATGTCGCCACATACGCAGGTGTATCTGTCAGTAGTGTCTCTAATGTGCTTAATGGTCGTCTCGATCAGATGAGCCCTGCAACGCGTGAACGTATTGAGCAGGCAATGCACACGTTAAACTACCAGCCAAACCGTATTGCGCAGCAGTTAAAAACGGGGCATGTGCGTATGTTTGGTCTGCTGGTGCCGTCAATTGTTAACCCCAGCTTCTCTGCCCTTGCTCGTGAAGTGGATTTAGCGGCCAGGGCGCATAACTATCGCGTGCTGTTAGGTAATACCTACCGGCAGGAAGATGAAGAACGCGCTTTTATTGAGGATATGTTTGCTCATGGTGTACGGGGCATTATTGTTGCCGCGAGCGATGTTCGAAAAATGCATTTTGTGAAGGCGGCCAGACAGGGAATGGTCATCATTAATTATGACAACCGGCTGGCCTGTAATATTGATAACGAGCTCAGGCAGTTTGACAGCGTATCGATGGATAACGTTGAGGCCGGACGTATTGCCGCATCGCACCTTATTGAACGTGGGTGCCAAAATATTGTACTGGCCACGGAGGCCAGTCTGACCATGAGCCGTAGTCATAAAATTGACGGTTTCCATACGGTATTGCGTAACCACCAACTCACGGGCGCTCAGCGCGTCATTGAAGAGAAAGCGCTTGGCGGTTATGGCGATACGGAAATGACCGAACTCGGTTATGCCCTGGCAGGACGCATACTCAACATATCGCCACGCCCGGATGGGGTTGTGGCTTTAAATGATGCCGTGGGAGTGGGGTTACTGGCTGGATTACGCGATGCGGGCGTGTCAGTACCGGACGAAATCTCCGTGATCGGGATAGATAATATTCCTCTGTCGAAGCTGACCTACCCGCCAATGAGTTCGGTCATGCCGCCATTAGAGAAGATGGCACCCCTGATGATAGAGCGACTTTTACAACGGATTGATAACCCACAGTTGGCTCCTGAAGAGTTTTTATTTGCACCAGCCTTAGTGAGCCGCGAGTCCGTAAGAAAAAGCGATAACGGCTAATTTGGCAGGAACGTCATTCATTTTCTTTGCATGACATTATGTGCGATGAACAACAGCACAAATGCGCCATGTTTAGTTTAAAGATAAGTGCTCTGAGCCAGAAATAATAACCTTATTAGCATGCTGATATTGCTGTGCATTTTAACGTTTTAAAATCTTTTCC
>JALAGK010000061.1 GCA_022712475.1 Enterobacteriaceae bacterium | reverse complement strand
TACCGCGTGATGGTGGTTGGCGATATGGGCGAGTTGGGTGCAGAAGCCGTGGATTGCCATCGTCAGGTGGGTGATGCGGCGCGTACAGCGGGCATTGATCGCGTGCTGAGCGTTGGCAAATTAAGCGACAACCTGAGCCGCGCGAGCGGTGTAGGCGAACATTTTAATGATAAACAGGCGCTTATAGCTCGCCTTAAGACGTTGCTGGATGAGCACGCCATTATGACAATTTTAGTGAAAGGTTCACGTAGCGCCGCCATGGAAGAGGTTGTTTGCGCACTACAGGAGAAGGGCACATGTTAGTCTGGCTGGCCGAACATTTGGTCAAATACTATTCCGGCTTTAACGTTTTTTCATATCTGACGTTTCGCGCCATCGTGAGCTTGTTAACGGCTCTTATAATCTCCTTGTGGATGGGACCACGTCTGATTGCCCGTCTGCAGGCGCTTTCTTTCGGTCAAGTTGTGCGTAACGACGGCCCGGAGTCACACTTTAGCAAACGCGGTACGCCAACGATGGGCGGGATAATGATTCTCACCGCGATAGTCGTGTCCGTGCTGATGTGGGCTTACCCTTCTAACCCTTACGTCTGGTGCGTACTGTTCGTACTGGTCGGTTACGGCATCATCGGTTTTATTGATGATTACCGTAAAGTGGTACGCAAAGATACCAAGGGGCTGATTGCCCGCTGGAAGTACTTCTGGATGTCACTTATTGCCCTGATTGTGGCCTTCGCGCTTTACATCACTGGCAAAGACACTCCCGCCACCGAACTGGTGGTGCCTTTCTTTAAAGATATCGTGCCGCAGCTCGGTATTTTCTACATTCTGCTCGCCTACTTCGTGATTGTTGGTACTGGTAATGCGGTAAACCTGACGGACGGCCTGGACGGCCTGGCTATTATGCCGACCGTGCTGGTTGCCGCCGGTTTTGCACTGGTCGCCTGGGCGACCGGCAACATGAATTTTGCCAGCTATCTGCACATTCCTTATTTACGCCACGCCGGTGAGCTGGTGATTGTCTGTACCGCTATCGTCGGTGCCGGACTGGGCTTTTTATGGTTTAACACTTATCCAGCGCAGGTCTTCATGGGCGATGTGGGCTCGCTTGCGCTCGGCGGTGCATTGGGTGTTATTGCCGTGCTGCTGCGCCAGGAGTTTCTGTTAGTGATTATGGGGGGCGTGTTCGTGGTCGAAACGCTGTCGGTCATCCTTCAGGTAGGGTCGTTTAAGCTGCGCGGACAGCGTATTTTCCGCATGGCACCGATTCACCATCACTATGAACTCAAAGGCTGGCCAGAGCCGCGCGTTATCGTGCGCTTCTGGATTATTTCGCTGATGCTGGTCCTGATTGGACTGGCAACACTGAAGGTACGTTAATCATGGCAGATTATCAGGGGAAAAAGGTTGTCATCATTGGGCTTGGTTTAACGGGCCTGTCCTGCGTGACATTCTTTATGACGCGTGGCGTAACGCCGCGTGTTATGGATACCCGCCTGTCACCACCTGGACTGGATAAGCTGCCACAGGAGGTGGAGTACCACACCGGTAGCTTGAATACAGACTGGTTGATGGATGCGGACCTGATAGTTGCAAGCCCTGGCGTCGCGCTGGCAACGCCTGCGCTGAGTGCAGCAGCGGACGCTGGCGTGGAAATTGTTGGCGATATTGAGCTTTTTTGCCGCGAGGTTCAGGCACCTGTTGTGGCAATAACCGGCTCCAACGGTAAAAGCACGGTGACGCGTCTGGTAGGCGAAATGGCCGAGGCTGCGGGTGTTAATGTGGGCGTAGGCGGCAATATTGGCCTGCCTGCGCTGATGTTACTGGACCCCGCGCGCGAGCTGTACGTGCTGGAGCTTTCCAGCTTCCAACTGGAAACCACCAGTAGCCTGAAGGCGGTAGCTGCCACAATTCTGAACGTGACTGAAGATCACATGGACCGCTACCCGTTTGGCCTGCAGCAGTACCGTGCGGCCAAGCTGAAAATTTACGAAAACGCCAAAGTGTGTGTGGTTAACGCCGACGACGCCCTGACAATGCCTGTGCGCGGTGCGGACGAGCGCTGCATTAGCTTTGGCGTCGATGTTGGTGATTATCACCTTAATCATCAGCAGGGTGACACCTGGCTGCGTGTAAAGGGTGAGAAGGTGCTGAACGTTAAAGAGATGACGTTGACTGGCCAGCATAACTATACCAATGCCTTGGCTGCCCTGGCGCTGGCTGACGCCGCAGGTCTGCCGCGTGCCAGCAGCCTCAAAGCGCTGACCACATTTGGTGGCCTGCCGCATCGTTTCCAGCTTGTGCTGGATCGCCGCGGTGTGCGCTGGATTAACGACTCTAAGGCGACCAATGTTGGCAGCACGGTAGCTGCGCTGAACGGTCTGAAGGTTGACGGTACGCTGCATCTTCTGCTTGGTGGTGACGGTAAGGCCGCCGACTTCTCACCGCTGACCCGTTATATGCAGGGCGATAAAGTGCGTATGTACTGCTTTGGGCGTGATGGGGCCGAACTTGCGGCGCTACGTCCGGACATCGCCGAGCAGACTGAAACGATGGAGCAGGCGATGCATCTGATTGCCCAGCGTGTGACGGCGGGTGATATGGTGCTGCTGTCCCCGGCGTGCGCTAGTCTCGATCAGTTTCAAAACTTTGAGCAGCGAGGCGATCAATTCACCCAGCTTGCTAAGGAGCTTGGCTGATGCGTTTTTCTCTCCCACGCCTGAGCGTACCGCGTATACCAGGAACCGGAATCCTGGTATGGCTGTTTGTACGTTTGCGAGGCTGGGTGATGGGTTCACGAGAGGCCGACGACAGCAGTATGGTGCTTTACGATCGCACTCTGCTGTGGCTTACGCTTGGGCTGGCGGCGATTGGTTTTATTATGGTGACCTCGGCATCCATGCCGGTGGGCCAGCGTCTGGCAAACGATCCTTTCCTGTTTGCCAAGCGTGACGGTTTTTACATCCTGCTGGCGTTTGCCCTGGCGATGATCACACTGCGTTTGCCAATGGATTTCTGGCAGCGCTACAGCGCGCCGATGCTGATCGCCGCGATCGTTATGTTGATGATCGTGCTGGTAGTGGGCAACTCGGTTAACGGGGCATCGCGCTGGATCTCTCTTGGACCGCTGCGTATTCAGCCCGCCGAATTTACCAAGTTGGCGCTGTTTTGTTACCTCGCGAATTATCTTGTGCGCAAGGTAGACGAAGTGCGTAACAATATCCGCGGCTTCCTCAAGCCAATGGGTGTGATTCTGGTACTGGCGGTGTTGCTGCTGGCGCAGCCGGACCTCGGTACGGTGGTGGTACTGTTTGTGACCACACTGGCGATGCTGTTTTTGGCCGGTGCTAAATTGTGGCAGTTTCTGGCAATTATCGGTATGGGGCTCTCTGCGGTGGCATTGTTGATTCTGGCCGAGCCTTACCGTATGCGTCGCGTGACCTCTTTCTGGGACCCATGGGAAGATCCTTTTGGTAGTGGTTACCAGCTTACTCAGTCGCTAATGGCATTTGGGCGTGGTGAATTCTGGGGCCAGGGGCTAGGGAATTCGGTCCAAAAACTGGAATATCTGCCTGAAGCACACACCGACTTCATCTTCTCCATTATTGGGGAAGAACT
>JALAGK010000060.1 GCA_022712475.1 Enterobacteriaceae bacterium | reverse complement strand
CTCTTCACCCAGCGGTACCAGGCGCTCTTTGTTGCCTTTACCAATAACACGCACCACGCCCTGACGCAGGCTAATGTCACTCATTTGTAGGCCAACCAACTCCGAGACGCGAAGGCCAGTAGCATAAAGCACCTCCAGCATCGCTTTATCACGCAGTTCCAGCGGCTCTTCCACCAGGGGGGTCTGTAAAAGCTGGCTTACCTGCGCTTCACTGAGGTCTTTTGGTAAACGCTGGGGCAATTTAGGTGATGAGAGCGGCACGCTGGGGTCATCCGCACGCGCTTTTTGTTGGTAAAGGTAACGAAACAGGCGGCGCAGCGCGCTGAGAAGTCGCGCCGAACTGGTCGCTTTGTAACCGCCTTCTACGCGGTTCGCCAACAGCGCCTGCAAATCGTCTGGCCCGGCGCTCAGAAGCGACTGCCCGTTACCATGCAACCACTCCACCACGGTTTTAAGATCGCGGCGATAGGCGCTAAGGGTGTTTTCCGCCAGGTTTTTCTCAAGCCACAGGGCATCAAGAAACTGTTCTACGCGGGCTAAATCCTGTTCCACAACGACCTCTTTTTTTCTCGGCTTCGCGCATTATACCCAAAATCCGTGGCCTTGCAGGACAGCATAAGACAGCTAAGGCCTGTGTCTCGACCGGGTGGAAAACGCCAGTACTGACCGAGCGTGTTGGAGCGAGTGCCACATAAGCGCAAACCTTACCACTGCGCTGGCGCCATGAAGCCGGAAGGCTGTGATACACTGGCGCGTAAGCCTGTTTGATATAAAAGAGTAGTCATTGCTATGAAAATCGGCCTTTTCTATGGCTCCAGCACCTGCTACACCGAAATGGCAGCAGAAAAAATCCGCGATATTATCGGCCCTGAACTGGTCACGCTGCATAACCTCAAAGACGACAGTCCAACGCTTATGGAGCAGTACGATGTGCTGATTCTCGGCATACCAACCTGGGATTTTGGTGAATTACAGGAAGACTGGGAAGCCGTCTGGCAACAGCTTGGCGCATTAAACCTTAAAGGTAAGCCCGTTGCGCTTTACGGTATGGGTGACCAGTCAGGCTACGGCGAATGGTTCCTGGACGCGCTCGGTATGTTGCATGATGCGCTGGCTCCGCTGGGCGTGAAATTTATTGGCTACTGGCCAACAGAAGGTTATGAATTCACTAGCCCCAAACCGGTCACGGCGGGCGGCGAACTTTTTGTTGGCCTCGCGCTGGACGAGACCAACCAGTACGATCTGAGTGATGAGCGTATCGCGACCTGGTGCGAACAAATTTTGGGGGAGATGGCTGAGCTTTTTGCCTGAGCCAGACCTAATCGCGAGTCAGCAACAAGCGGCGTAAATCACGCCATTCCCGCGTGCCCAGGCTATCGACCGCCAGCCACAAACGCTGGCTTTTTTTATCACCAGAAAGTCGCAGCAGCATACCGCCCGGTAGCAGCCAGGGTGGTCCACAGAGGATCCATTCTCTGCCCTGCCATTGCAGCCGATAATCATCCATCAGCGTCAACGCGCCCTGTCTTGCGCGAATGCGTCGCTGGCTGCGTACGCAGTCAAACACCACCAGCGAAAGCAACAACAGCCACACCGGCATATAGCTTAATGGCCACGGTAGCAATAACAGCACAGTCGCTACCACGCCATGCAATAACAGCGACAGCCACTGCGCACGCCAGGAAACCCGGATATCACATTGCCACAGGACCACGATCCCGATTCCGCTGCTGGATTAACTGCACCATGCGCTGAAACCCGGCATCTGCTGGCGTTCCATGATTCATCAGCCAGTTGAATAAATCAGGGTCGTCACACTCCAGCAGGCGAACAAACAAACGCTTATCGTCATCATCCAGGGTGTCATATTCATGCTCAAAAAACGGCATGATGGAAATATCGAGTTCGCGCATACCGCGTCGGCAAGCCCAGTGAATTCGAGCTTTGTTATTGATATCCATCGTCTCTTTTCCTGCATTCCAGAAAATTGGGGGTCGGCAGCCATTGTAACTGGTTTTTTATCATTTCCATTAACTGAATGTTGCAGGCTGGAAGCAATCTCCATGAAAAATCCATCATCGGACCAGTATTTTCATTTTTTTACGACGTGGCTCGTGGCAATAACACTACGGCACAAATCGCATTATCAAAGCGCTTGCAATGGCCCCACGCTCTTTTACCATTAGAAGCATTCATCACCTGTTTAACCCAGGACTTTGCTATGGCTTTCAACCCGTTTCCCCCTCGTCAGGCAACTGCAAGCGCACGCCTGCCGCTTACACTGATTTCACTGGAAGATTGGGCGCTTGCAACCGCTGTCGGTGCTGATGGTGAGAAATATCTCCAGGGCCAGGTGACCGCTGACGTGGCAACGCTGACCAGTAACCAGCATCTGCTGGTAGCCCATTGCGATCCCAAAGGCAAAATGTGGAGCAATTTACGCCTGTTTCGTACCCCTGAGGGGTTTGCCTGGATTGAGCGACGCAGCCTGCGTGAAGCGCAGTTAACCGAACTGAAAAAATACGCTGTGTTCTCTAAGGTGACGATTAGCGCAGATGACGACGCCGTGCTGCTGGGACTGGCTGGGTTTCAGGCTCGCGCCGCGCTGGCAAAATTATTCAGCGCGCTGCCAGATGAAAATACGCCACTGGTCCGTGAAAACGGCACGACGCTACTGTGGCTGGGCCTGCCCGCAGAACGTTTTATCATCATTACGCAGCCTGCACAGGCCACGGAACTGACCGATAAACTGCGCGGTGAAGCACAGCTTAATAACAGCACCCAGTGGCTGGCACTGGATATTGAAGGCGGCTTGCCGGTTATTGATGCCCCAAACAGCGCGCAGTTTATTCCGCAGGCCACCAATATGCAGGCGCTGGGTGGCATTAGCTTTAAAAAGGGCTGCTATACCGGCCAGGAGATGGTAGCGCGTGCTAAATACCGGGGTGCCAACAAGCGTGCGTTGTGGCTATTAGCGGGCGTTGCCAGCCGCGTACCAGAGGCCGGAGAAGACCTGGAAATGCAGATGGGTGAAAACTGGCGGCGCACCGGTACGGTACTGGCCGCCGTACGTCTTGATGACGGCAGCCTGTTGGTACAAAACGTGATGAATAACGACATGGAAGAAGGCTGTGTGTTCCGCGTGCGTGACGACAGCACCAGCACACTCACCATCAAACCGCTGCCTTATTCTCTGGAAGAGATATAACCCCTGCACTCCCGCTCAGGCGGGAGTGCCTTTAACGCACGTAAAGGTAAATCGCAAGGAAATGGCACACGCTGCCGCCCAGTACAAAGCCGTGCCAGATAGCATGGTTATAGGGAATGCGCTTACAAACGTAAAAAATCACACCCAGCGAGTAAACCACACCGCCAACAGCCAGCAGCGTCACGCCACCCACATCCAGCCTGGTCGCCAGTTGATAAACAACGATGAGAGAAAGCCAGCCCATTACAAGATAGGTTACCAGCGAGAGAATTTTGAAACGGTGAGCCACCGTGAGTTTAAACAGAATGCCCAGTAACGCCAGGCTCCAGATAACGATCATCAACCCTTTGGCCAGCGGTGACTGCAACCCAACCAGCAAAAACGGCGTGTAAGTCCCGGCAATCAGTAAATATATGGCACAGTGGTCAAACTTTTTTAACCAGCGCTTCGCCCGTTCATGAGGAATTGCGTGATACAGCGTAGAGGCCAGAAACAGCAGAATCATGCTGCCGCCATAAAGACTGTAGCTGGTAATAGCCATTGCACCCGCGTTGGTATCTGCGGCCTGTACCAGTAACAGCACCAGCCCGACAATACCAAACACCAGTCCAACGCCGTGACTGATGCTATTGGCAATTTCCTCTGCCAGCGTATATCCCTGTGCAATTAACGGTTTGCGAACCATAGTAAGACTCCGCGGTGATGATGATAAAAAATACAATCCACACCAGCCTAACTGAGAATGATTTCAGTGAACACCTGTTAGCTAAAAAATTTATGCATCCAGTTGTAAACGCCTTACGATAATTGCTTTAGTGAGTACAGCCGTAAGCTAAATGTAAACGCTCTGTACCCTGCTATCTTACCGGAATCCAGCTGTAAAGCAGCCTGATAAGCCCGCAACCCAACAGGAGATTCAACCATGTCTGTAAAGACAGCCAACGCCAGACAGGATTCGCTGCTGGCAATCGTGGCTTTTTTAATGGAGCTGGATAAACTCAAACGCGTTGAACGCCGTACTCGTCTTATTGGCAATGGTCGCCATGAGAACTCAGCCGAGCATAGCTGGCATTTTGCAATGGCAGCGCTAAGTCTGCAGCCATTTGCACCTGAGGGGGTAGATATCACCCGCGTCATAAAAATGGCGCTGCTGCATGACATTGTGGAAATCGACGTTGGCGATGTGCTGGTTTACGATTTGGCTGCACGCAAGGCAGTCGCTCAGAAAGAAGCTCAGGCCGCTCGCCGCCTGTTTGGCATGCTGCCAGTACCGCAGGCCGAGTCTTTTTTGCAGCTCTGGCTCGAATACGAGGCTGCAACAACCACCGATGCCCGTTTTGCCGGTGCAATAGACCGACTCCTGCCGGTGCTGCAAAACCTTCATAATGAGGGGCAAAGCTGGCGTGAAAACGGCATTTCACTTGAGCAGGTCCTGGCGCGCAACGCCCACGTAAGCGAAACCTTGCCAGAACTGTGGCAACATGTAGAAAGCGAACTGCATCTGGCGCGACAAAAGGGCTGGCTGCGCTAACATTAGCCGTGCCGATGAAGTACACCCTGCACCAGCAGGTTTTCAAAACTATAAAGG